>JBMOJD010000001.1:0-96345 GCA_049317025.1 Fimbriimonas sp.
GGAACCCTCATCCGGCCTAACGGCCACCTTCTCCCTACTTGCGTAAGGAGAAGGATTTTGCTTCGGAATCTTATGCGGATACTGGTCGTGGGCGGGCGTTCCGGAACCCTCATCCGGCCTGGCGGCCACCTTCTCCCTACTTGCGTAAGGAGAAGGATTTTGCTTCGGAATCTTATGCGGATACTGGTCGTGGGCGGGCGTTCCGGAACCCTCATCCGGCCTTGCGGTTATCTTCTCACTACATGCGTAGGGAGAAGGATTTTGCAATTGCTATATACGGTCGTGGGCGGTGGATTCGGAACCCTCATCCGGTGTGCGATCACCTTCCCCATGCGCGAGACCGCAAGGAGAAGGGAACTACGGACGCGGGCACAAGCCATCCCGCGGCTACCTGCGCTCTGAATGTTTAAGGGAAGAGGGCAAATACTTGACAATCCAACATAGAATCTTCTCCCTACTTTCGCAAGGAGAAGAGTTTAGAGCCTCTACTTATCGTGCCTCGGGGGGCACTGGATGCGCCAGCACAATCATCTGGCTTTCCAGTGGCACCATCTTGGGTGTTAGGAGTTGCGGGTGCCGGTCGTCGCCGCCCTACCTTCACAGGTAGGACTCGATGAAGGCAATGAGAGTCTTGTCAGATTTTTGGCTCGATCTAGGGCGGTTCGGCCTTGCTTGTCTTTGGGTTTGGGGTCGGCTCCTCGCTCGAGGAGATAACGTATCGTTTTGAGGTCTTCGTTGGTGGAGATGTCGAAACCGATGCCGAGCCCTTCGACGGCGTACATGAGGGGCGTTTTGCCATCCTCGTCGGTTTCGTTGATTCGCGCTCCTTGCTTCAGAAGTAGGACTACTGCGTCGAATAGATGGTTTTCGGCGGCTAGCATCAGAGGCGTCACGTTGTCCTGATTTGGCAGTTCTAGTGGCAGGCCTTTTGGTGTCAGTTCGAGCAGGAGTGCTTCGGGGTTGAGCGGGCCGGGTTGACGGCCAGTGTGGTTTAGGAAGATTGGACCGGGAGGTGGTGGTGGATAGATATGGCCAAGGATATAGTGGGCGACAGAGTTCCCCCGCCGGTCCTTAACGTCCAGCTTGGCACCTAGTTTGAGGAGGTGGGGGATCAGTTTTGGTTTTTCGAGAGCGAAGATGAGCGGGGGTTTGTCGAGTTTGCCACCATCGAGCCAGCAACCGTCTACCTTGGCTAGCTTACGGATTTGTTTGAGATTGGAATCTTCGATTGCCATCTGGAGTGGAGTTAGTTCGTGATCATTCGGGGCCAGCTTGCCACCAGCGATGAATGTGAGAACGACGGGTAGGGACACGCTTAGCATGGCGGTCTCAGATTGCCCTTAGGTTTGTGCTGTCGGGGTCAAAGGTTAGGCGTTCGTAGAAATCGGTGAGCGGGATTTCGATGGCTAGGGGGCGGAGAGTTGCGGTGTCGGTTAGGTTGGTGAAAGCTTCGCGTCGCCAACTGCCGTCGGATTGGGCTTCGAAGGTTTCGACGCGGGGCTGGATGGATGAGATAAGGGTGTAGAGTTTGAGGCTCGGGATTTTGGCGTAGTAGTCGAATTTCTCGCTGCGGTCAATTTGCTCGGTGCTGGGGGAGAGGACCTCGAAGATGGCGATGGGGTTGAGGAGGGTGTCGACTTTGGCGTCGTCGCGGAATTTGGGTTCGCCGCATGTTACGGAGAGGTCGGGGTAGTAGTAGACGCCGGATTCTTCGATGCCGACGCGCATGTCGGAGGTGAAGGTTTGGCAGGTGCTGCCGCGAAAGATGCTCCCGATTGAGATCGTAAGGTTGGCGCAGATGGTGATGTGGGCGCGGCTTGCGCCGGCCATGGCGTAGATTCGGCCTTGGACGTATTCGTGCTTTTCCTTGCTCAGCCTTTCGCGTGCGAGGTAGGTCTCAACCGAAAGTAGCGCCTCGTTGACCATGGTGTCTGTATTTTACGAGAGGTTGCTTGTTTCGGTGGGTCGGTTTTGGGATTTGGGTTTGTTTCGGTCGGAAATGTACAACCCCTCCGGGGTTGGGTTTTCGGCGGTGGCGTGGTTCCCTGGGTGGTTACCCAGGGCTTTTGGGTTTGGAACCACTCCGTGGTTCGGGTGAGTTGTAGCATCCGGGATTGAAGCGAACGTCGGTGATTCAAGCCTGGGTGGGGTTGGAGAGTTATTGGCACGTGTTCAACCCCTCCGGGGTTGGGTTTTCGGCGTTGGTGGCGGTCCCTGGGTGGTTACCCAGGGCTTTTGGGTTTGGAACCACTCCGTGGTTCGGGAGTGGGGATGTCGTCGGGACTGTTGGTGCTGCTTAACGGCGGAGCCGTTTCACCCCTAACAGCCAGGGGTAAGCACCCCTGGGTTGTGCCGAACGCCGGCAGTTCTCAACCCCGGATGGGGTTGCAGATTCGTTGGCACGTGTGCAACCTCTCTGGGGTTGGGATTGAGGGCGTGGGCGTGTTTCCTGGGTGATTAACCAGGGCTGCTGGGTTTGGAACCACTCCGTGGTTCTTGGGCTGCTGCGCCTCGGGGCGCGTTGCGCCGCTCCTTGCGACGCGGTCTGCGGCGACATGTCGTCGCGAAGAGTGTGCTGGCGAGCATCGCCCATCATGTTTGGGTCTCGTCGGCACGATCTGGGCGTCGTGCTGGCGAACCCCCTCCCGCACTGCACCCCTTCCGCTATCGCTCCAAGGTGAACCATCTCGGATGACTTCGGCGCGGGCAACTTGTGGATCTTGGGCGTGGGTGTCGGAGGATGAGTCGGTCGTGTCTATTCCGTTGAAGACCTTAAAGGGTGAAGTCGAATGCTGACGGAGGTCATTGATGTTCCCACGACAGTGAAGCCCAAGACTCTTGCAGGTGAGGTGGTCCGGTTTGGATCTGAGGGACTCGAAAGAAGAGCCTGGGATGTTGACGTATCGTCGTCGGTTCGATGTGAAGTCGATCTATTAGTTTGAATGACGAGGTGGGCACGTTGACCTATCGTCGCGGTTCGATCGACATGGTTCGAGTCCCGAGCCAGAGCTGACGTTGACGTGTCAACATCTGGAGACGATGGCTAGCGCACCTCAACTCGACCCGGTCAATTGGCAATCTGATGGCAGGCCGGTGCCGGAAGTTTCGGATGCCTGCGACTATTTGGTGGGCGGTGAGGTGAAGCGCTGGACGGGGGCGACGACGGAGGTCACTTCTTGTCTGTTCTTCAACTGGAACGGAAAGATTGTGCGGCCGGCGCTGGGGAGTGCGCCTTTGCTGGATGCGGAGGCGGCTTTGGGGGCGGTGGATGCGGCTTGCCGGGCTTGGGACGATGGCAAGGGCGAATGGCCGACCATGACGGTGAGCAAGCGCATTCAGGCGGTTGAGGTCTTTACGGCGAAGATGCGGTCGGTGCGCGAGGTCGTGGTGGAGCGCATGATGTGGGAGATTGGCAAGAGCCTGCCCGACGCGCAGAAGGAGTTTGACCGAACGGTTCAGTACATCGACGACACGGTGGAGGCGCTGAAGAACCTGGACCGGGGCAATTCGGGATTCTCGGTGGAGAAGGGATTTTTGGCTCAGATTCGGCGGTCGCCGTTCGGGCCGACGCTTTGCATGGGGCCGTACAACTACCCCCTGAATGAGACCTTTACGACGTTGATCCCGGCCGTCATCATGGGCAACCCGGTGATCTCGAAGTTGCCGCGCTTTGGGCAGTTGCTGAATAATCCGCTGCTGGAGGCCTTTCGTGATGCGTTCCCGCCCGGCGTGGTGAACATTTTGAATGGCCGGGGCAGCGAGATTGCGGGTCCGATCATGCAGAGCGGAAAGATTGAGCTGCTGGCGTTCATTGGGTCAAGCAAGACGGCAGACATCCTCAAGAAGCAGCACCCATCGCCGCACCGGCTGAAATCGGTGCTGAGCTTGGACGCCAAGAACCTTGGCGTGGTGCTTCCGGATGCGGATTTGGACGTGACGGTCGCGCAGTTGATTGCGGGGGCGTTGGGATTCAATGGCCAGCGATGCACGGCGTTGAAGATTGTCTTCGTGCACAAATCGCGTCGGGACGACCTCATTGGTCGGCTGGGCGAGGCGATTGCGAAGATGAAGGCGGGCTTGCCTTGGCGGGCGGGGACGCAGTTGACGCCTTTGGCGGACCTGGCGGCGGCGGAGTGGTTGCAGGGACTGATCGCGGAGGCCAAGGCGATGGGCGCATCGGTGACCAACGAATTTGGTGGCGAGCGGATTGAGAACTACCTTTATCCTGCGGTGGTGTTCCCGGTGTTGCCTTCGATGCAGCTTCACGAGGTGGAGCAGTTTGGCCCGGTGATCCCGATTCGGGAGTATGAGCACATTGATGAGGTGCTGGATTACGCGGTGGCGAGTCCTTTTGGGCAGCAGGTTTCGGTCTTTGGCTATGATCCGCGCGTTTTGGGGCCGCTGATCGATGCTTTGGTGAACCAGGTTTCGCGGGTGAACCTGAATACGCAGTGTCAGCGGGGGCCGGACACGTTCCCGTTCACGGGGCGCAAGGCTTCGGCGGAGGGCACGCTCTCGGTGGCGGATGCGCTGAAGCGGTTCTCGATTCGGACCTTGGTGGCGACGGACTACTCGGAGCGGAATCGCGACTTGATCAACGAAATTCTGGCGGCGCGGTCGAGCAACTTCCTGAGCACCGACTTTATCTTTTAGGCCGCATCCTGGCGGGAGGGACGCCAGGAGCGGGCTTTGCTGGCTTAGCCGATTTTGCCGTCGTGGTTGAGGTCTTTGTGGAGGACCTTCTCGGCGGCACCGGTCATGCGGTGGAGCAGGCCGCCGGGCTCCTTCTCTTCATCGATCTTGTCTTCGGCTTTGTGCTTGATCTCGGAGGCCTTATGCTTTGCTTCTTCCGAGAGCTCGTGGGCCTTGTGTTCGGCCTTGTCTTTAAGTTCGCTGGCGGTGTTTTTGGCTTCTTCCACCAAGTGCTCGGCTTTGTGGGCGGCGGCCGTCACGGCGTCCCGAGTGTTGTCGGCGGCGGTCTTGGCGGCTTCTTTTACTTCGTCGATTTTATCCATAACACCTCATCATGGACCTTGGGTTGGCGGCGGACAAGCCCGCTCTTTTGTGTCCGGCATTTTGTTTGAAAAGGATGTTGTGCGCCTTCTGGCGAACTTTTCGCATCGTAGCTATGAGCGATACCAAGACCCCTGGCAATGAGGCCGGATTTCCCCGCCGCGACTTTCTCCGTTTCACAGCAGCTTCCACTTTGATGGCGGCTTTTCCATTGCGGACTCTTTCGACTCCGATTCGGAGCATTCGCGGGGTGCCGGAGGACAAGGGGTTGGACCCGGCTTGGGTTCGGTCTTTGACCGCGCGCGGACGACGGACGGTGTATTCGGGTAAGGATTTGCGGACCATCGGTATGCCCGTTGGGGGCATTGGCGCGGGTCAGGTGAACCTGGGCGGTGATGGGCGGCTTTGGCTTTGGGACATTTTCAACGAGATCAAGTTGGGGGTGGTTTCGAAGACGGTGCGCTACCAGGGAGCGGACCTGAACGCGATGGGCGGGGCCAATTATGTCGAATCGCCGGAGCAGGTGCATCCTTTCCAGACGGGGTTGAGTTTGCGGACCAAGGAGGGTGTGCGTCCGCTGGATCACCGAGGCTGGTCGGATATCCAGTTTCGGGGCGAGTATCCGGTCGGGACGGTGGAGTATCGCGACCCGGCCGCGCCGGTGGCGGTGACGCTGCAGGCGTTTTCGCCGTTTATCCCGCTGAACACGGATGACTCGTGCTTGCCGGCGACGATTCTGCGGGTGACGGTGAAGAACACTAGCTCTGGTTCGGTCGAGGTGGATTTGGCGGGGTATTTGGAGAACCCGGTGGGGAATCGCACGGTCGAGAAGGGCGAGGCAATCCAGCACAACCGCTTTGCTCAGGGGCGGGGATTTGCGAGCTTGGAGGCGAGCTTGGCGGTGGTTCCGCGGCCGGAGGGTTCTGTGCGCCCGGACATCTTGTTTGATGATTTTGAACGGGATACCTGGGGCGATTGGACAGCGACGGGGACGGCTTTTGGGACGGGACCTTACGAAAGAGCGAAGATGGCGCCTTATCAGGGCGATGTGGGTGGCAGCTTGCGCAGCAAGCGTGTGGTGAACACCCATAACGCTCGCAACGGAGAGGATCTTTTCCAGGCGGATGGTCATACGGGGCGACTAACCAGTAAGAGCTTTGTGATTTCGAGGAACTATATCGCCTTTTGGGTTGGAGGCGGTAATCATGCGGGCAAGACGTGTGTGAATCTGATCATCGGCGAATCGGTGGTGCGCACGACTACAGGTCAAAACGACAACCGGATGCGGCGTGCACACTTTGATGTCACGGAGTTTGCGGGGAAGACTGCCCATATCGAATTGGTGGACGAAGTCACTGGGGCCTGGGGAAATATTGGCTTTGATGAGGTCGTCTTTACGGATACTACGGTTACGGCTGTCCCGGTGGCGGAGCGACGGGATGTTGGCGAGTTGGTGCTGGCCTTTTTGGAGGGTGGGGATACTTGGGTGAGCCATGGCTTGACGCCTACAACCGCTGCCTCTGAGTGCTTTAGCAGAGCATCTAAGACGGAAGTTTCGGCTCCCAGTGGGACACCCTTGGTGAGTGCCATGGGCCGGACGTTTACTCTCGCTCCGGGCGTATCCAAGACAGTTACCGCAGTGTATGCGTGGCGATTCCCGAATCTGGTGATTAACCAGTTGGGGGCGGTAGGTTATCACTACGCTGTACGGTTCCCTAACGCGGTTTCGGTGGTGGAGTACATCGCGGCGAACGCGAAGCGTTTGGTGGGCGATACCTTGGCTTGGCGGGATACGTGGTACGACTCGACGCTGCCGTTTTGGTTCTTGGACCGGACTTTGGGTAACGCCTGCACGATGGCGACCATGACTTGTGTTCGGTTCGGGAATGGTCGGTTCTACGGTTGGGAAGGGATTGGGTGTTGCGATGGTACTTGCGGTCACGTTTGGCAGTACGCGCAGTCTACGGGTCGACTTTTTCCGGAGTTAGAGCGGACGGTTCGCGAGATGGTGGATTTTGGCGTCGCTTTCCGGCCCGATGGTCTTATTGAATTTCGGGGTGAGTATGGCAATGGTTATGCGGTGGATGCGCAGGCGGGGTATGTCCTTCGGACACTGCGAGAGCATCAGACGAGTGCGGATAGTGCTTTCTTGAAACGGGTTTGGCCGAAGGCGAAGAAGGCGCTGCAGTATCTGATTAATCAGGATGGTAAGGAAGCTGGGGTATTGGTCAATCGCCAGCACAATACATTGGATGTTGATCTTTATGGCCCGAGCTCTTGGTTGACTTCACTCTACTTGGCGGCTCTGCGGGCCGGGGAGGAGATGGCGAAGGAGATGGGGGATGGCGATTTTGCGGCTCAATGCCAGCGAATCTTCCGGACGGGTACTGACCAGTTTGTGAAACGGGTTTGGAATGGGGAGTACTTCATTCACCGGCCAGACCCGAACTATCCGGATGCTTTGCGCTACGGAAATGGCTGCCAGGTTGACCAGGTGATGGGTCAGTGGTGGGCATTCCAGGTGGGGCTTGGTCGGATCCTTGACGAGGGCCATACGAAGAAGGCTTTGGCGGCGGTCTACAAATATAACTTTTTGACGGATGTTGGTCCGTTCCGGGAGAAGAACAAGCCGGGGCGGTGGTACGCGACGCCAGGAGAGGCGGGCTTGTTGATCTGTTCATTCCCTAAGAATGATAAGGCGGAGACCCTGGGTAACACGCCGGTTTGGGCATCGATGTACTTTAACGAGTGCATGACGGGGTTTGAGTATGAGGTTGCGGGGCATATGGTTGCCGAGGGGATGGTTACCGAGGGTATGGCGGTTACTCGGGCGGTGCATGATCGGTATCATGCGAGCAAGCGGAATCCATGGAACGAAGTGGAGTGCAGTGACCATTACGCGCGATGCATGGCGGCTCATGGTGTGTTTATCAATGCTTGTGGGTTTGAGTATCACGGTCCCAAGGGGCATATGGGCTTTGCTCCCCGCATTACTCCGGAGAATTTTCGAGCGCCTTTCAATGCGGCGGAGGGATGGGGGACCTATGCGCAGAAGCGAGTGGGTTCAACGCAGACGCATTCGCTTTTGGTCAGTTGGGGTTCGTTGCGTTTGAAGACTTTGGCCTTTGAGGTTGCTTCGACGCCGAAGACTTTGGCCGTGAAGTTGGGGTCTTCGGTCGTGCCGGCTTCGTTCAAGGTCGAGGGGTCACGTGTGCTGGTCTCGCTCGGGAGGGAAGTTCTTTTGGCTAAGGGGCAGAAACTTGAGGTGGTTCTGGCCTGAGGCTTGCACTTACTTCTGTGAGTCGGGATTGCCGGTGTCGCTCGGTGCGGTTACTGATGGCTCATCGCTGCGGTCCGGAGCTTCATAACTGCTAGTGCATCCACGAAAAACGGAGAGGGCGAGACTGATAATGGCGAACCAGATCCAGAAGCGGTAGGGGCTGTTGTTTAGTGAGCCGAGGGTGCGCTTGCTACCAAGGGTGATATCGGCGAAGAAGCCTCGCCATGTGAAGGGGATTTTGTGGACTCCACAATCGGGGCAGCGGATGCCAGCAGGGCCGTTGATGGCGCATCGGTAGCAGACCGGGCGGCCGCATTTGCCGCAAGCAAGGGCGGTCATTTCGTTTTTGTGGCGATAGCAGGGGACCTCATCTACCGGAATGACCTTGGTTTCGACCTTGATGGTTAGATCGGTCCCGCAACGGGCGCAAAAGCGCTCGGAATCCGGGTTCGATTTGCCGCATCGAGGACATTCCATTTGGATTGCAGTTTACTCGCGCGAGGTGGTGGGCAAAGCATCACAATTCCTGCTTGACGACGGGGAGGAGACGTCCTTCATCATCCGACGGTTCATGTCACAGTCAGATTGGACTCGTCTTTCCCTCCACATCGCGGCAATGCTTTTCATGGCGGTTGCGATGGGGCAGATTTTTCGTCGCATGGGTCTGCCCGCGTTGGCGGGCGAGATTCTGGGAGGAATTTTGCTGGGGCCGAGCTTGCTGGGGCGAGTTTCACCCGATCTGTACCAGTATCTGTTCCCGCCGAGCGGGCCGATTCATGGGGCGCGGACGGCGATTATGCGGACAGGGATGCTCTCGTTCATCGTCACCATTGGGCTTGGGATCAGCCTTTCTGAGTTCAAACGGGTGAGCCGGAAGGCGATCAGTGTCGGTGTCATTGGGACGTTTGTGCCCTTGTTCATTGGGATTGCGGTTGCCTATGTTTTCCCGTCGGCTTTGGGCTTGAGTCCGTCGAATCAGCTTGGGTTGGCCCTGTTTGTGGGGGCGATCTTGTCGCTCTCGGCGAATCCGATCATCGCGCGGATTTTGATGGATTTGGACCTTTTCGACAAGGAGATCGGGCGGGTGATCATGTCGGCGACTTTGGTGGATGACCTGGTCGGTTTTGGCGTCTTTGCCGTGGTTTTGGCGGAGTTTGGTCCGGGGGCGAAGGGGGATGGGAGCGGGCTGTGGCTGCTGCCGATGGTGCTGGGCTACGTGGCGACGGTCCTGGTGCTGGGCAAGTGGCTCTTTCCTCGGATGTTGCGGTGGATTCGGGCGAACTTCCCTCAGCCGTCCGGGGCAGTTGGCTTCATCATGATCGTGACTCTGGTGTGCGCGGCGGGGTCAGAGGCGCTTGGCTTGCACTCGTTCTTGGGCGCCTTCATTGCTGGCATTGCTTTTGCCGAGGTCTACGAGGAGTTTAGGGAGCCATTTGACCTTATTGGCGGCTTTTCGCTGGCGTATGTGACGCCGGTTTTCTTCCTTTCGATGGGCATCAATGCGGACTTTTGGACAGGGTTCAACCTCGCGATGGTGCTGGTGGTGACGATTGCGGCGTTCTTCGGGAAGATCGTGGCGGTCTATGCGGGCGGGAAGTTAGCGGGGATGTCGAATCGGGAGGCACTGGCGGTCGGGTGCGGTTTGAATGCCCGGGGCATTCTGGGCATGGTGATGGCGGCGGTGGCGTTCGAGCGGCAGTTGATTGGGCAGGAGTTGTACGTGGCGTGCGTTTTGATGTGCCTGTTGACGACCATGGCGGCGGGCCCGGCGTTGCAGTATTTGATCAAGTTGGATCCGAAGATCGCGAATGCGACGTAGGTTTTTGTTCGAGGTTGGTTGGGTTTTTGTTCGGGTTAGTTCGGGGTTGTTCGGACTTGGTTCGAATTGGCTGACTTTGGGTGGGGAACGGCTCCGCTGTTCAGGAATAGCGTGGGCGCAAGAATCGCTCGCGCCTTCAGCGCTTGGAGTTGGGTGGGCGGTACCAGGGCTTGCGCCCTTGGCTGGTATGGAGCGGCCCTGCAGGCCTGAAGGCTCCTAATCTGGCTGGTTCGTCGCGCTTTCGGTGCTCAGTTAGGTGTTCGGGCCTTGTTCGGATTGGGTTCGGGTTGGCTCAGTCGTTCGGGGTTGTTGTGTGAGGGTCTTCAACCCCGTCCGGGGTTGTGTGTTTTTGCACGACTGGGCTTCCAGGGGTGATTACCCCTGGCTTTTGGGTGTGAAACGGCTCCGCCGTTTGGGTGCGGTCAGTGTGGGAGCATGGGCTGGAATCGTTGTGGGTTACTTAACGTGGTTCGGTTTTGTTCGGATTGGTTGGGTTTTGTACTTTTGGTCGGATCGGTTGGGTTTTGCTCGGATTGGGTTCGGGTTGGTTCGGAGTTGACCGGAGTTGACCGGATCAACGCTGGGCGGGCTGTCAGTCGGTCTGGGGGTGAATGGCCCTAGCATTGGTGTGAAAAGTCTGCCCGCTCGGCACCACGTGTCGGGTCCATGGTGAATGGAAGTGAAGGGAGTGCATGGGGTAGAAACGCTAGGTTTGCGTAAGGTTCCAAGCCATGATGCCGCTCCATCACTTTCCAACAGTTCGTCGAACTAAGGTGTTTAGCTTTGGGATGAGATGGCCCTTGGTTTGGCTTCTTGGAGCCGTGCTGTTTTGGATTCTGCCGGGGAATTGCCTTGCTAAGGGTGGCTTTGAGCTGTCCGATTCGTTCTTGGAGCCACCCATGGTTAATCGGCCAACTGAGGTCACGGCCAACCTGTATCTGGAGGATGTCAACCGGATTGATGTCACGGCCCATTCGTTCGACGTGACGGCGCAGTTGGTGATGCAGTGGCGAGATGTGCGGTTGGCGAAACTCTTCCGGCCCGAGGACCCGCTGCAGGCGCGGGAGTTTGAGGGCTTCGCGGCGATCGAGATCTTGAAGAAGCTTTGGCATCCGGAGGTCGAGATATTGAACGAGCGCGGGCAGCGGAAGACCGGCGTTCGTGGCTTGGAGATCCACCGGGACGGGCGTGTGAGCCTCTTCGAAAAATTTGATAGCCAGGCGCATTTGGAAGGGGATATGTACTTCTTTCCGTTTACGGTTGCGCGGCTGCGGTTGGCTTTTGATGCCTTTTCGCAGAATGGTCGTGAGATGAAGCTGACGCCTGGGGCCTTTGGGGCGCAGGCGGGACTTACCATGGACGAAGTTGTTGTCGGACCCTGGAGCTACCTTTCGAAGGGCGTGGAGTCGAGGGAGAGTCGTCGGGCGGACGAACCGGATGCCTCGTATTCGCGGGTTGATTTCGTTGTGGATGTCCAGCGGGACATCCCGTCTGGGGTGGCTATCACGATCTTGCCGATTCTGTTGATCTGGATTTGCTCGACGGCGTTGCTTTGGATCGATTCGGGGGAATTCACCTCGTATGCTGGGCCTCGTATCGGCGGTCTGGTGACGCTATTGCTTACGAGCGTGGCTTTGCAGTTGACCCTGGAGACTCGGCTGCCTAGTGTGCACTACCTTACGGCCCCGAACCTCCTCTTTTACGAAACCATCTTGCTGCTGACAAGTGGCATTTGTCTGTCGGTGGTCTACATGCACCTTTATCATCGAGTCTCGAAGGAGAAGGCGCGTCTGTTTGATCGCCGGTTGCGATTTGGGTATCCGATCTTCGCCGTTGTGTTCCTGGTAGTGGCGTTGGCTGCGTTTTCGTATCAGGTTCGGTGATTGTTTTTGTTCGGGTTGGTTTGGGTTTTGTTCGGGTTGGTTCGGATTGCGGTTCTTTAACTGCCTGCCGGGGACTGTACAACCCCGTCCGGGGTTGGTGAAATGCGCTGACTGGGGCTCCAGGGGTGATGACCCCTGGCTTTTGGGTGTTGAACGGCTCCGCCGTTGGGGATCGATATTCGTTCATGGTTGCGTTGGACCGGAATCGGTCGCGCCTACAGCGCTTGGACTTGGGGCGGGCGGGTACCAGGGCTTGCGCCCTTGGCTGGTATGGGGCGGCCCTGCAGGCCTGAAGGCTCTAATCTGCTGGTTCGTCGCGCTTTCGGTGCTTGGTTGGGTGGTGGGGTTTTGTTCGGAGTTGTTCGGGGGCCGTCGTCGGGGCTGGGTTTCGTTCGGTGTTGGTGTCGTTCTACAACCCCATCCGGGGTTGGGTCGTTGCCGGTGACATGTGTCCAGGGGTGGATACCCCTGGCTTTTGGGTGTTGAACGGCTCCGCCGTTGGGGATCGATATTCGTTCATGGTTGCGTTGGACCGGAATCGGTCGCGCCTACAGCGCTTGGACTTGGGGCGGGCGGGTACCAGGGCTTGCGCCCTTGGCTGGTATGGGGCGGCCCTGCAGGCCTGAAGGCTCTAATCTGCTGGTTCGTCGCGCTTTCGGTGCTTGGTTGGGTGGTGGGGTTTTGTTCGGAGTTGTTCGGGGGCCGTCGTCGGGGCTGGGTTTCGTTCGGTGTTGGTGTCGTTCTACAACCCCATCCGGGGTTGGGTCGTTGCCGGTGACATGTGTCCAGGGGTGGATACCCCTGGCTTTTGGGTGTTGAACGGCTCCGCCGTTGGGGATCCAAATTCGTTCATGGGTGCGTTGGACCGGAATCGGTCGCGCCTACAGCGCTTGGACTTGGGGCGGGCGGACACCAGGGCTTGCGCCCTTGGCTGGTAGGGAGCGGCCCCGGAGGCCTGAAGGCTCCTAATCTGCTGGTTCGTCGCGCTTTCGGTGCTTGGTCGGGTGTTCGGGCCTTGTTTGGATTGGTTCGGTTGTGTTCGGGTTGGCTCTGTGCGTTTGGGGTTGTTGCCCGAGGGTCTTCAACCCCGTCCGGGGTTGTGTGTTTTTGCATGCCTGGGCTTCCAGGGGTGATTACCCCTGGCTTTTGGGTGTGAAACGGCTCCGCCGTTTGGGTGCGGTCTGTGCGGGGAGCATGGGCCGGAAACGTTGTGGGTTACAGAACGTGGTTCGGTTAGTTCGGATTGGTTGGGTTTTGCACGAGTTGGCGGGTTTAGGTCGGATCGGTCTGGGTTTGGTTCGGAATGGGTTCGGGTTGTTTCGGAGTTGACCGGAGTCAACGCCGGCTCGGGTCTGGACGTACAAGCGCGAACCGCAGTAATCTGGGACCCATTCGAACGACCCGGACCAGTCGGAACCGCGCCAAACCGAACCAATCCGAACAAAGCTGTACCAAGTCGAGCGACCTGGACCAATTCGAGCAAGCCCGAGCCGCACCAATCTGAACGAAGACTGACCGAGCAGCACCAATCTGATCCGAGCGACCTCGAACCAAATCCGCACCGCCCCGGACCAAATCCGAACGACACCTTACCAATCCGAACCAAATCTGAGCGACCCCGAACGACCGCGAACGACCCCGAACAAATCCGAGCCATCCGAACGAAGCCCAACCAGCCCGCGCAAACCCAACCAGCCCCAACAAAGCCCGCCTTGACGGCGGGGTCAACTTCGCGGTATCTTCTTCAACTTGGGTGCAACCTGCGCCCAGATACAACTCAGCCACGAGCGAAGCGGCTTTCTCCACGCCTGGAGTCTGCTGAACCGACTCGACAACGGCGGGAGAAAATATGGCGAAACAGTGTCTGATTGAAAAGCAGCGCAATTACGAAGATCGGATTCTTCGGTTGCGTGAAGAAGAGAAGAGAATTAAGGAGCTTCCCAAGGAAGCTCGCGACGAAGCGATGGCGAAGCTCACGGCCCAGCGCGTGAAGCAGCGGCTGTTTAAGACCCGCTACTACACCCGATGTGCGATTACGGGTCGAGCTCGCGGCGTTTTCCGCTATTTCGGCGTTTGCCGGCACGTCTTCCGCGAGAAGGCTCACCGCGGTGAGCTTCCCGGCGTGAAGAAGTCCAGTTGGTAAGGACACAGGAGGTCCCACTATGCATAGCGATCCTATCGCGGACCTTTTGACGCGCATTCGCAATGGCGCCCTCGCCAAGCATCTGAGCGTTGATGTCCCACACAGCAAAATCAAAATCGAAATTGTAAAGCTCCTCGAAGCAGAAGGATTTGTTTCTTCGCACGAAGTGACCACGGAAGCCAAGTTCCCGACCATTCGGATTCACTTGCGCTACGACGGTCGCCGTCCGATGATCAAGTCGATTCGCCGCGTGAGCAAGCCTGGTCTTCGTGTTTACAAGCCAGTCGCCGACCTGAAGCCTTTGCGCAATGGTTTGGCTACTCGCATCCTCAGCACGAGCGCAGGGCTAATGACCGACCGCGAAGCGCGGCGTCGCAACATGGGCGGCGAAATCCTCTGTGAGGTCTACTAATGTCACGAATTGGACGACAACCCATCCCCGTGCCCGCTGGCGTCTCGATTTCGGTCGAGGAAGCAACCCACGTCGTCTCCGTTAAGGGGCCGAAGGGTGAGCTTTCGCAGCAGATTTCTCGCCTCCTCAGCATCACGCAAGAAGACGGCAAGGTCGTTTTGGAGCGCCCGAACAACCTTCGGGAAGCGCGAAGCCAGCATGGTTTGGCTCGCACCTTGATCAACAACATGGTCGAGGGCGTTACCAAGGGCCACGCCAAGACGCTTGAAATCATCGGTGTCGGTTACCGTGTTCAGCTCGAAGGCAAGAACCTTCTGCTCAACATGGGCTATTCCCACCCTGTTCGAATCGAGGCAGTCGATGGCATCACGTTTGAAGTGAAGGCCGACGAAAAGTCTCGTGCGCAGACTGTGGTGGTCAATGGTATCGACAAAGCGTTGGTGGGACAGATTGCCGCCGACGTTCGCAAGGTGCGAAAGCCAGAGCCGTATAAGGGCAAGGGTATTCGCTACCAGGGCGAGACGATCAAGCTCAAGGCCGGAAAGCGCGCCTCGGCGAAGAAGTAAAGGAGAACCAGAATGTCAGTCAAAACCAGACACGAACTGCGCGAGGCACGACACGACAAAATTCGCAAGACGCTGGCCGGTACTCCGGAGCGACCGCGACTTGCTGTGTTTCGCAGCCTGAAGCATATCTATGCTCAGGTCATCGACGATACGACCGGCGTCACTTTGGCCACCGCGAGCACGATGGAGAAAGACATGCCATCGGGCAACCGCGAAGGCGCCAAGCTGGTCGGCCAGAAAGTGGCAGAGCGAGCCAAAGAAGCAGGAATCAATGCGGTTGTTTTCGACCGTGGCGGATTCCGCTACCATGGCCGAGTTGCCAGCCTTGCCGATGCCGCCCGCGAAGCAGGGTTGGAGTTTTAAGCCATGCGAATGATGAACCGATTGAGCGGCAAGCGTGAGAGCCGCAACACCGAAGGGCCGCAGCTCGACGTTCGCGTCGTGCGCACCAACAAGGTGTTCAAGACTCACAAGGGAGGCAAAACTGCTTCCTGGTCGATTCTCGTCGTCGTTGGCGACAACAAGGGATCGGTCGGAGTTGGCTTGGGCAAGGCCCGAGGCATCCCCGACGCGATTCGCAAGGCTGAGGAAGCCGCTCGCAAGGCGATGTTCCCGGTCCCGATGATTGGTAGCACGATCCCGCACGAGGTTGTGGCCGTTTCCGGCACCGCCCGCGTGATCTTGCGACCGGCAGCGGCTGGTACGGGCGTTAAGGCTGGCGGCGCGATTCGAGCCTGCCTCGAAGCGGCCGGTATCCACGACGTCTTGGCAAAGTCGTTGGGTTCGCGAAACGCGATCAACATGGCTTACGCCACGGTTGAGGCTTTCCGCGCGCTGAACAGCCCCGAGTCGGTTGCGGCTCGACGCGGTCTCGCCGCCAAGACCTTGGTGCCTTGGATCGAGCGCGCACGAAAGGAGGAAGCTGATGCTGCGTATTGAGCTTAAGCGAAGTTTGGTGGGTTATTCCTGGCGTCTTGGCCGTATCGCCGAGTCGCTTGGTCTGAGCCGACCGGGCAAGTTCGTCTACCAAGAGGACACCCCTTCGATTCGAGGAATGATCTTCAAGATCAAGGAACTGCTGGAAGTGACTGAGGTCCCGGACAGTGAAGCTCCGGTGAAGGTTCCCCGCATTCGCAAAGGTCCCAAGTCCGTCGATGTCTCGGAAGTTGCGGTGGTCGAAACCTCCGCAGAACCTGCGCCGAAGAAGGCTCGCAAGCCCAAAGCGGTCGTAGAGGAGAGTAAGGAGTAAACCATGGGTCTGCACAATTTTCAGCCCAGCGAAGGAAGCAGCACACGTCGTCGCCGCATTGGTCGCGGTATCGGTTCGGGTATGGGCAAGACCTGTACTCGCGGTACCAAGGGCCAGTCGGCACGAAAGAACATCCACCCCGGATTCGAAGGTGGCCAGTCGCCGATTCAGAAGCGATTGCCGAAGAAGAAAGGGTTCCGCAACATCAACCACAAGGATTTCGCCATCGTCAACCTGGACGATCTGGAGAAATTCTTTGAGGCCGGTGCCGAAGTGACCCCGGAGACGCTCATCAAGGCTGGCGTTATCTCGGGCATCAAGGACGGCGTCAAGGTGCTTGCGTTCGGAACGCTCAGCAAGAAGCTGACCGTCTCGGCGCACAAATTTAGCGCGGCAGCAACTGAATCGATCACCGGCAACGGTGGGGAAACCGTCACGCTATGAGCTTGGGCGCAGGCTTTGGACAAAGCGGCGACTGGGGTGGTCCGCGTGGCGACAAGGGGCTTTCGCTTCCCTTGCTCGAAACCGTGAAGTTGGCCTCTGCCGACCCGGACCTGCGCCAACGAATTCTATTCATCCTGGGCGTGTTTGCCGTGTTTGCGCTCGGCGTTCACGTCCCGGTTCCCATTCCGGGATTGTCGGCGGAGCAGGTGTTTGAGCGGCTTCGCGGTCAGGCGATCTTTGGCATGTTGGACGTCTTCGGTGGAGGTGCCCTTCGCCGAATCTCCATCTTTAGCCTCGGACTGAACCCTTACATCACGTCCTCGATCATTCTGCAGATCCTGACTCAGGCCAATCCGGTCTGGAAGAAGGAGATGCAAGAGGGTGGCGAATACGCCCGAAAGCAACAGAACAAGCGCACGCGACTTCTGGCGCTTGCCCTTTGCTTCGTCCAAGGCTTCAGCCTTCTCGCGGTCATGAAGGGTGACCCGGTCATTGGTGCTCTTACCATCTGGTACCAGCTGGTCGTTGTCCTCTTCTGGACAGCAGGCGCGATGTTCATGCTGTGGCTTGGCGAGCAGATTAGCGAGAAGGGAATCGGAAACGGCCTTTCGCTGATGATCTTTGCGGGCATTGTCATGTCGTTGCCGGGTCAGGTGACTCAGCTCTCGAACGGTGTGACTCAGGGCATTGTCTCGATATGGCAGGTCTTGATTCTGGTTGCGTTCTTCTTGGGCGCGACCTGGTTCATTGTCTACTTCACGATTGCGCAGCGCCGCATCCCGATTCAGCATATGCGTCGGAATGTGGGCACCAAGGTCGTCGGGGGCCAGACGAGCTACTTGCCGCTTCCGGTGGCGATGGCGGGCGTTATCCCGATCATCTTTGCCTTCGCGCTGATTGGTATTCCGAGCCAGGTTAGCCTGATGTTCGGCGGCCAGAACACGCCGGTTGGCAACTTCTTCCACGAGGTTGGGCTTTATATGTATCCGGGCGAGCGGTCGCTCGTGTGGGCCAATGTTCCGATCTCGAAGGGGTTTGTCGGTTGCTTGGTGTTCACGGCGATGATCTTCTTCTTCACGTACTTCTGGACGGCGATCCAGTTTAACGTGGAAGACATCAGCAACAACTTGAAGCGAGGCGGCTCGTTCATTCCGGGTATTCGACCGGGCAAGCAGACGAAGGACTTCCTAGATGGTGTCATCTCGAAGGTCACGATTGTGGGTGCCGGGTTTATCTCAATCGTTGCGCTTAGCCAGTTCATTGCTCCGGTGATTGCTCGCATCCCGCCGGGACAAAGCATCACCATCATCGGCGGTACGTCGTTGCTCATCATGGTCTCGGTTGCGCTCGAAACGATGCGCCAGATCGAAGCCAGTATCTTGATGAAGCAGTACGGAAACTAACGGAATCTTTGGGCCGCCTTCGGGCGGCCCTTCCAACTTTACAACTCATGCGCTTGGTACTCATCGGTCCTCCGGGTGTTGGAAAAGGGACCTTGAGCGCCCTTCTAACTAGTCGTCTTCATCTGAAGACACTGTCCTCGGGCGAGATTTTTCGCCAGGAAATTGAGGCAGAGACCGACCTGGGCCGCATGGCCAAGCGGTACATCCAGCACGGGGAACTTGTCCCGAATGGCGTCACCATCGAGATGATGGCCAAGCGTTTGCATGGCGATGACGCCCGCAAGCACGGGTTTGTGCTTGATGGTTTTCCGCGCACGGTTCGTCAGGCGGAGGCTTTGGACGAGATGCTGTTCGAGATGGATATGGGTCTTGATAAGGTCATTTCGCTGGAGTTGGACGAGGAGACTTTGGTTCAGCGTCTAAGCGGGCGCATGGGATGCACGAAGTGCGGCGAGATTTATCACAGTGTGAACAAGCCGCCGAGTCGCGATGGCTTGTGCGATAAATGCAATGGCCCGCTCTTTGTGCGGTCGGATGACGAGCCGGAGACAATTCGCCAGCGGTTACGAGTTTTTGCCGAGACCACTAAGCCCGTTATTGACTACTATGCGACGACGGGGTCTTTGATCCGGATTGATGCGAGTAATCATCCTGAGGCGGTGTACGAAGAGATTGCTCGGGAGGCGCTGTAGTGGCGGCGATCAAGACTAAAGAGCAGATTGAGTTGATGCGCGAGAGTGGTCGGCTCTTGGCGCGTGTCTTGCGCCAAGTTTCGGAGGCAGTCGCGCCGGGGGTGACGCCTTTGCAGCTCGATGCTTTGGCGCACGAACTGATTTTGAAGGGCGGCGGGACGCCGAGCTTTTTGGGCTATCGCGGGTTTCCGAATGCGGCGTGCATCTCGGTGAATGATGCGGTGGTTCATGGGATTCCGAACGCAGTGCCGCTGAAGGAAGGCGATATTGTTTCGCTGGATTTCGGGGTGATCTTGGCGGGCTGGCATTCGGACAGTGCGTGGACTTATGGCGTTGGACAGATTTCCCCGCAGGCGCAGAGGCTCTTGAATATCACTCGAGAGTCGCTTTTCCAAGGGATTGCGAAGGCGCGGCCGGGGAACCGGGTGGGCGACATTGGCCACGCGGTTCAGCGATACGTTGAGTCAAACGGGTACGGCGTGGTGCGTGAGTTGGTCGGGCATGGCATTGGTCAGCAGCTGCATGACCTGCCGCACAACATCCCGATGTATGGCAAAGCGGGGAAGGGTGACCTTTTGCGTGAAGGCATGACGATCTGCATCGAGCCGATGGTCAACCAAGGCAACTATCAGGTTAACACTTTGCCGGATAAGTGGACGGTTGTGACGGCTGATGGCAAACTCAGTGCGCATTTTGAGCATACGGTGGCGATCCTGAAGGATGGCCCGGAAATCTTGACCCTGGAGTAGGGTGCAACCTGCCAAAATATTGGCAATGTCGGAGTTGCGCTACCACCCGTTCTTGCGCCAGTGGGTCATCACGGCGACCCATCGCCAGGATCGAACGTTCTTTCCACCTGCCGACTACTGCCCTTTGTGCCCGACGAAGCCGGGCGGATTTCCATCGGAGATCCCGGTGGAGTCTTACGACATTGCGGTTTTCGAGAACAAGTTTCCTTCGTTGCGGACTCCGTCGGCGGTGCCGGACGTTGTGGGGACGGCTCTGATGCCGGTGCGACCTAGCGATGGGGTTTGCGAGGTCGTGTGTTACACCCAGGACCATCAGGGGTCGTTTGCGCAGCTGCCTTTGGCACAGGTGCGAAAGCTTATGCGGGTCTGGCAGCACCGATACCTTGATTTAGGATCGCGACCCGAAGTGGAGTATGTCTTCATCTTTGAGAACAAGGGTAAGGAGATAGGCGTAACGCTCTCGCACCCGCATGGTCAGATCTATGCTTATCCCTTCATCCCACCGGTTTTGGCGTTGGAGACTGAGGCTGAGCGGGCGCACTTTGAGGCCAACGGACGACCGCTCATGGCGGATGTGTTGGCAGAAGAGATTCAAGATGGTCGGCGGATTGTCTGGGAGAATGAGACGTTTGTGGCGTGGGTTCCGTTCTTTGCTCGGTATCCCTACGAGGTGTACGTGGCACCCAAGATGCATCGGCCTTCTCTTAAGGAGATGAGCCTTGCGGAACTGGATGATCTTGGCGAAGGGCTTTTGGTGATCACGCAGAAGTTTGACAAGCTATTCGGCTTCTCATTGCCATACATCATGGCGGTGCACCAGGCACCTGCGATTCCGGGCCACGAGCATAGCTGGTTCCATGTGGAGTTCTACCCGCCGTACCGGACGGCAGAAAAGCTTAAGTATCTGGCGGGTAGTGAGGCGGGTGCTGGAGCATTCATCAACGACACGTTGCCTGAGGTTACGGCGGGGACGTTACGAAATCTTTAGGGAACGCGAGGCCAAGCGTCGCTTCGAAAGGGCGACGCGGGCAGGCCGGTTGCGTTAGTGAGGTTGCAGTCGGGATTCATCGCCCAGCCATAGCGCACGGCCACGGGGTCCGGGACTAAGGGGCTGGAGACGATGACGCAGGACCCGAGGATTTCGGCATTGGCCCAGACGAACTTTTGGTCGGAGCCGGCGATGGCGAAGCCAGTGAGCGGACGGCCATCGGTGGTCTTCATTCCGTTGCCGACGTTGTCGAAGAAGATACGAATTGAGTTTCCTTGTACCCGGGCCTCGCGATAGAGAGGGCCGCTATAGGAACCGGATTTCTTATAGGTGTTGGCAAGGGCAAGTAGGGCTAGTCGTCGGCCCACTTCACCTTTTTCACGGGGATGAATGGTCCCGGCTTCGCCGAGGTCAATGGTGACGGCCATGCCGGTGTTGCGTAGGGCTCGGAGGCTCTTGAGCTGAGCTTCGCGCAGCTCCGGCCAGGTGCCATCGCTTGGTTCCTCTACTCGTTCCTTGTAGTTTGGCAGTTGAACGAAGTAGAAGGGCAAATCTGGGTTCCACAGTGCTCGCCAATCTCGGACCAATGTGGGAAAGAGATCAGCGTACTGCGTTGCGCGCTCTGCATTTGCTTCGCCTTGGTACCAGATCGCTCCGCGGATTCCATAGGGCACAAGCGGGGCGATCATGCCATTGTAGAGGCCACCGGGGATGGCGGGGTTGCCGGGGCCAAAGGGGCGGGCGGGCTCTTCGGCCATGACCTCGGCGGATGGCTCGGGCACGGCGCGTTCGATTTGTTGCTTCCAGTCACCGGCGAGGGGGATGGCGTCGTCGATCGTACCTCCTCGGCGCAGGCGCATGGTCCCGGCGGGGCCGAGAGTTCCGCCTGGACCGGCTTGGTCAAAGATTCGCACGGCGATGGTGTTTGGTCCGGCGTGGTACAGGCCGGGGGCGATGCGATAGAGCCTCGGCTCGCGCCAGGAATCTTCGTTGCGGCGGTCGGTCTCGCCGACTTTGTGGCCGTTGAAGTAGGTTTCGTCGAACTCGTCGATGACTCCCAGCTCGAGCACGAGCGGGGTGCCGACCCAACTCTGGGGCACGTCCACAGTGCGGCGGACCCAGACGGCGCCGTTGAAGGGGCCATCGGGGCCGGGGGCGATGAGGCTCGGAAGCGTGACGGGAGTCCAGTCGCTATCGTCACGAATCGGGCTCGCCAAGCCTTTCTCGAAACCTTCGTTGCCGGTGTCGGCCAGGAAGACTTTCCTTCGCCAATCGATAAGGTTTCGGTCGTAGGCGGCTTTCTTGGCGGGATATTCGGAGCGGCTGGCTTGGTAAGAGTCGACGAGATAGCGGAGTTTGGGCTGGCTGGTTAGCGCGCGGCGGGATGTCCATGCTTCGGCGGGCGAACCACCCCATGAGGCGTGGATGACGCCGACGGTGACGTTGAGCTTCTCGGCGAGGTTACGTGCGAAGGCGTAGCCAATGGCCGAGAAGGAACCGACTGAATAGGCATCGGCGCGCTCCCAGGTGCCATTGGCATCGGTGGCGGGGGCATCGAGGCTGGCCTTTCGGACCGTGAACATGCGCACTCGGCGGTCGGCTTCGCGGGCCTCGCGTTGGTAGTCATTGGCGGCGATCACGGGCCATTCCATGTTCGATTGGCCGCTGGCGAGCCAGACTTCGCCGATCATGATGTCGCGTGCGCGGGTCTGGCCATTGACCTTGAGCGCATAGGGTCCACCGGCGGGCAGCGCGGGGAGATCGACGCGCCAACGACCCGCTTGGTCGGCGGTTGCTGATCCTCGGTTGGCCTGCAGTTCGACGCTAACGCGAGACCCGGCGGGGGCGGTGCCCCAGATGGGAATGGCTCGATCCCTTTGGAGGACCATCGAGTCGGTGAACAGTTTGGGCAGGGTGACCTCGGCTTGGTGGCTGAGGAGGACAAAACAACACAGGTTCAGCATTGGGCAAGTGTTCCGACGTGGACGGAGCGGATTGTGATGCTACTTGAATCCGCAATTCGTCCGCCCGACGATTGCAATGTATACTGCGTAGTATAGATTGATTCGGCGTGATGTCCCCTCTGGGGAGTGGACGCGGGGTCAGGACCCAAAAATGAGTGAACAGCAGGATCAGAGTACGGCCCTTCTTGAGCAATTTGCCAACCGCGAATACGAACACGGATGGAGTGTCGACCTTGAAGCGGATGAATTCGAACCGGGATTGAGTGAGGACACCGTCCGGCGAATCAGTGCGAAGAAGAACGAGCCGGAGTGGCTGCTTGAGTGGCGTCTGAAGGCTTATCGGCACCTGCAAACCATGTCTTTGCCGAAGTGGCCGAATGTGACCTACCCGCCGATCAACTTGCAGGACGTCATTTACTACTCGGCTCCGCGAATGAAGCCAGTTTTGAACAGCTTGGACGAGGCTGATCCGGAGATTCTGCGCACGTTTGAGAAGCTGGGGATTCCGATTGACGAGCAGAAAGTGCTCTTGAACGTGAAGGGGGCTGCGGCGAGCCCGGCGGATGCGCGCAAGATTCCGATGTCGGGCATTGCGGTGGACGCGGTGTTCGACAGTGTTTCGGTGGTCACGACGTTCAAGGAGCACCTGAAGAAGATCGGCGTGATTTTCTGCTCGATCCAGGAGGCGGTGCAAGAGCATCCTGAGCTGGTGCAAAAGTACCTTGGCAGCGTTGTTCCGTACAGCGATAACTATTTTGCCACGCTCAACTGCGCGGTGTTTTCGGATGGTTCGTTCGTTTACATTCCGAAGGGCGTTCGTTGTCCGATGGAGCTTTCGACATACTTCCGTATCAATGCGGAGAAGACGGGCCAGTTTGAGCGGACACTGATCATTTGTGAAGAGGGTGGCTATGTTAGCTACCTGGAAGGTTGCACGGCACCGATGCGGGATGAGAATCAGCTGCATGCGGCGGTGGTTGAGTTGGTGTGCGCGGGCGATAAGGCAATCATCAAGTACAGTACGGTGCAGAACTGGTACCCAGGTGACAAGAATGGCGTCGGCGGTATCTACAATTTCGTGACGAAGCGCGGACGCTGCATCGGGCGAGCCTCGAAGATCACGTGGACGCAGGTCGAGACGGGTTCGGCGATCACTTGGAAGTATCCCAGTGTGATCTTGCAGGGCGATGACTCGATTGGCGAGTTCTATTCGGTTGCCTTGACGGCGAATAAGCAACAAGCCGATACGGGTACGAAGATGATCCATATCGGCAAGAACACTCGGTCCACGATTGTATCCAAGGGCATCTCGGCGGGGAACGGCCAGAACACCTATCGCGGTTTGGTGAAGATCAATCCGGGAGCGGAGAATGCCCGGAACTACTCGCAGTGCGACTCGATGTTGATGGGGGATCGCTGTGGAGCGCACACGTTCCCGTACATCGAGGTGAAGAACCCGACGGCGACTGTCGAGCACGAGGCATCGACTTCGAAGATCGGTGAGGACCAGATTTTCTACTGCAACCAGCGGGGAATCCCGACGGAGGACGCGGTGAACATGATCGTCTCGGGCTTCTGCAAGGATGTCTTCCGCGAGCTGCCGATGGAGTTTGCGGTTGAGGCGCAGAAATTGCTGGGCGTTAGCCTCGAGGGATCGGTCGGATAGAGCGAACTGTGCGCTAATTCTCAGCACATTTTGTGATCATCGCCGGTAAGCTTTCGGGCGCTCATGGCGGAATCACTACGTTGGGGAATTATCGCGACTGGGGGCATTGCGCACCAGTTTGCTCGTGGTCTGAAGGTCTCGAAGACCGGCACTTTGGTGGCGTCGGGCTCGCGCTCGTTGGAGAAGGCAGAAGCTTTTGCGGAGAAGCATGGCGGCAAGGCCTACGGCTCCTACGAGGAAGTCTTGGCCGATCCGGAGGTTGAGGCGGTCTACATCGCCACTCCGCACCACCTGCACAGCGAGTGGACGGTGAAGGCGGCGGAGGCGGGCAAGGCGATCCTTTGTGAGAAGCCTTTCACGCTGAACGAGCTTGAGGCCCAGCGGACTCTGGACGCGATCAAGGACAGCGGCGTTTTCTTCATGGAAGCGTTTATGTATCGTTGCGCACCGCAGACGATCAAGCTCCGCGAGATTCTTGCTTCGGAAGTCATTGGTTCGCCTCGGGCGATTGCGGCGGAGTTCAGTTTTGGCGCTGGCCGCGACTGGCAGAACTTTCGAACTGACCCAGCGGTGGGAGCGGGCGGCTTGATGGACGTTGGCACTTACGCGGTCAGCATGAGCCGCCTGGTGGCGGGTTGCGAGCCGATTCGAGCTGAATACGTGGCGAATCTTGAGCCGGGCTACGATGCCTATGGTTCGGGCTGCTTGCTGTTCCCGAACAACGTGACTGCGCACATCGCGAGCGGCATTCACCTTTCGATGCGAAACGACGTGATGATCTACGGCGACAACGGCCGGATTCACATTGCCGAGCCTTGGAAGTGCAGCGGTGGAGCGATGACGGTTTTTGTGAACGGTCAGGATCCGGTTGCGTACGACCTCTCGATCACGAATGATGAGCTGTATGGTTACGAGGCCGATGCGGTCGCTGAGTATCTGGAAGTGGGCGAATGCCCCCACATGACCAAGGCAGACACGCTGGGCAACATGAGGACTCTGGACATGCTGCGGAAGAGCTGCGGACTGACGTTCGCGAAGGAGTGGACCGTATGATTCCTACCGGTCGTATTCCTCACCTCGACCGTGACATTCCGCGCATCGTTTGCGGGACCGACTTCTTGATGGGGCAGGCTCCGGACATCTCGTTCCGGTCGTTGGATGCCTTCTGGGAGGCGGGCGGTCGAGCTTTCGACAGCGCCCACTGCTACGGGGCCAACACCAATGTTTTTGGGGCTTGGACACGTCTTCGCGGCGTCGAGAAGGAAGTTATCTACTTCGACAAGGGTTGCCACCCGTACGGTCGGCCGCGTGTGACTCGCGAAGACATGTTGAACGACATCCAGGCGAATCACCGCGCGTTGGGAGTCGAATACACGGACCTCTTCGTGTTGCACCGCGATGACGAGAATATCCCGATCGGCGAGATCGTGGATTGGCTGAACGAGTTCAAGGATCAGGGCTTGATTGGGGCCTTCGGTGGCTCGAACTGGAATCATCCCCGCATTGCGGCCGCAAATGAATACGCGGAGAAGAATGGCAAGCAGGGCCTGAGTGTGAGCTCGCCGAATCTCTGCTTGGCGCAGTTGACCAAGCCGCTTTGGGATGGTTGTTTGACCATTGGCCAGCCGGAGCGCGATTGGTACGCCGAGACTTCGTTCCCGCTCTTCGCCTGGTCATCGACGGCGCGCGGTTACTTCGCGTTTGTCGAGGATCAGCACGTGATTGCTTCCTATCACAACGACGTGAGTGCGGTTCGGCGCGAGCGAGCGGTTGAGCTGGGCAAGAAGTACGGAGTCAGTGCGACGCAGATTGCTTTGGCTTGGGTTTTGAACCAGCCGGGCAACATTTTCGCCTTGTGTGGTCTGCGCAATGTGGCCAATGTCAAGGAGAATGCCGAGGCGGCAAGCCTGAAGCTTACGCCGGAAGAGACGCGCTGGCTTGAGCACGGCGAGTGATTTCGCCGGTCTAGGCGTTCGGGGGGCAAACTTTATTGCCCCCTTAACAACAGATAGGAACAAATAGTTCCCGATATGCGTCACAATTGACGATTGATCACCAATGTTGATGGTCAGACGGCGTCGTTTTGATGCCCAAAGTGTTTTGGTGGTTTTGCTATGTTGAATTCTTGCAGGTTGTTATCGGTTTCCCTGGCGTTTCTGGCCGCTGGGCTTGCTTCGGCGGGCAATATCGTCTCGAACGGAACGTTTGAGGCGGGCCTGAGTGGCTGGTCGGAGACGGAGTGGTACGGCGGTACCGACCATTGGGCGGCGAACGGCACGGCCCACACCGGCACTTTGTCGGCCTCGATTGCGGGCAACGGCACTCTGAAGCAGTCTTTCACGCCGCACACGACGGACTACATCATTGAGACGAGCTTCTGGGTGAAGCAGGCCGATCCGACCTATCCTAACCTAGTCATCGTCCATTACCTCGATGGTACGTTCTCGTCGGAATCGATTGTCAATGCGACGACGGCTTGGACAAAGCACTATTTGACCCTCGATTCGGGCAAGAAGATTAACGGCATTTCGTTTGTTGGCAACCAGGGTCCTCTGGGTGAGGCCGATCCAAGGTTCTATGTTGACGATGTGATGGTGGACTTGGTCCCCGAGCCCGCGAGCATGGCCGCCCTTGGCCTTGGTGCGGTTGCCATGTTGCGCCGACGAAATCGCAAACAGTAATGGCCTTCGTTCAGGTTCGTTTCTTTTCGGAAGCACTCGGTAAGCAAACCGAGTGCTTCGTGCTGTTGCCGGAGGCTCCGATTCCGAAGCCTTGGCACGTGATGTTCTTGCTTCATGGCCATTCGGATGATCATTCGATTTGGCAGCGGCGAACGAGCATTGAGCGCTACGTGGAAGGGTTGCCGCTGGTGGTGGTGATGCCGGACGCAGCCAAGAGCTTCTATTGCGATGGGGTTCAGGGTCCGGCTTACAACCGCGCGATCGCGTATGAACTGCCGGATTTGGTTGAGCGATGGTTCAGCCCGGGCGGCGAGTGGTGCGCTTCGGGGCTTTCGATGGGCGGGTACGGGGCGTTTCGGATTGCCTTGGAGAGGCCGGAATTGTTCAAGTCGGCCGTTTCGCATTCCGGGGCGGTGGGGTTTGCTCACCAGCTTGAGTACTTTGCCGAGAACCGTAATTCGGAAGAGTTTCGGCGCATCGTGGGTGATGCCCGGACGGGTGGTCCGAACGATCTCTTTGAACTGGTGAAGGCGACTTCGCCCTTGCCTTCGCTGCGGTTTGACTGCGGGACCGAGGATTTTCTGCTCCAGGACAATCGGCTATTTCGCGATTACCTGGTGGAGAGTGGGATTCCGCACGAGTACGAGGAGTTCCCGGGAAGTCACAACTGGGCGTATTGGGACCTGCATGTTCAAGATGCCATCGCGTTCCATCGGAAGAACTTGGGCTTCTGATCCGCTAAGCTGATGCAACGATGATCGGGAACGGAGGCCTTCGCCCTGCAACCAACTGAGATTTGGTTTGGTTCTTCGGTCGCGGCGCGGGCGGTCCGTATTGCTCTTGTTCCGCTTTCTTGGCTCTATGGCTTGGGCTGGCGCGCGTATGCGTTGATCTATGATCTTGGCTTCAAGCGGGCGTTTCGGGCGGACGTCAAGGTTGTTTGCGTTGGGAATCTGACGGTGGGGGGGACGGGGAAGTCTCCGGTGACTCTGCACATTGCTCACGTATTGGCGATCCTGGGTTACGAGGTCGTGGTGGGTTGCAGTGGCTATGGGAGCCCGATGGCGAAGTGGGCGCAGGTGGCTCCCGAGGGGCCATTGGATGCGGCGGTTTGGGGTGATGAGCCGGCGATGATTCGGTGGCTGGCGCCGGACTTGGACCTCATTGTTGGGCGGAATCGCGTGGAGGCGGCACGGTTGGCGGCGGAGAAGTATCCGGGCCGGGTCCTGCTGATGGATGATGGCTTGCAGCACTTGCCTTTGGCCAAGGATCTGCGCATTCTGCTGGATGACCCGGTGCCAGCGAACCCGTTTTGCTTGCCAGCGGGGCCGTATCGGGAGCCTCGGTCTTCGCGGTTGAAGGTGGATCGGGTTGTTGCGCCCTCGGATATTTTGGCGGAGAACGAGGGCTTTTGGACGCCCAATGGATGGGTGGAACAGCCGGGGGCTTGTGCGGTTGTTTGCGCTTTGGCTCGTCCGCAAAAGTTTGCCCAAAGCTTGCGTGAACGGGGGATTCGGATTGAGGTCGAAAGGCTGTTGCCAGATCATGACCCGATGCAGGGGGGTACGCTTTTCGACGGCATTCCGGCTGACCTTGCGATTATGGTGACGGCAAAGGATTGGGTGAAGCTGCGGCTGCGGCCGGACCTGGACGGGCGGCGAATCTTGGTGGCGCGGCAGCGCGTTTCGATTGCGCCGGAGGCGGAGTTTGTCGGTTGGCTGGAAGAACGAATGAGGCAGATCTGAGATGGCAACCCGTAGGGAAGTACTTGGCAAGCTCGGGGCCTTTGCGTTTCGCTGGATTCGGCGTGCTTTTGCCCATCCGGATATTGAGGTTTCGGAACGTCGGGGGCGGAAGCTTGGCGATCTGCTTTACCGCCTAGATCGCAAGCATCGCGAGCGGAGTATCTCGAACCTAGCCCTCGCTTTTCCCGATTGGGATCAGGCGAAGTGTGTGGAAACGTCGCGGGCGATGCATCGTCACTTTGGCATGGTGATTGCCGACTTTATGCGGTCGCCTTTGCGCTCGGCGGAGGAGTTGGAGGCCACGACGGTTGCCGATCCAGATAGTGAATCTCTTTTGGACAGGGCGAAGCTCGAAGGCAAGGGTGTGCTTTTGATCACCGGTCACTTGGGTAACTGGGAGCGCGTGGCACAGTGGTTCAGCCAAACGCACGGCCAGCTTGCGGTCGTGGCGCGGGATGCCGACGTTGGCGATTTGCAGAAGCAGGTTTTGGCTTTGCGCGAGGGGACGGGCATTGAGGTGCTCTCTCGGGGGAGTGCGGCGCGGGAGATCATCAAGCGATTGCGCTCGGGCGGAACGGTGGCGATTTTGCCGGATCAGAATGCGGAGGAGTGCTTCGTTCCGTTCTTTGCGAAGCCGGCGGGCACGGTCTTGGGGCCTGCGGTCTTGCATTTGCGCACCGGCGCACCGCTGCTGATGTTCTTTACGGCGCGCGTGGGTGTGGGGAAGTATCGGGTTTGGACGGAAGAGGTCATCATGGCGGCGGAAGGAGAGACCCCGGAAGAGCTGATGACGCGGGTGAATGCGGCGATCGAAAGCGCGATTCGCAAGTATCCCGAGCAGTACTTGTGGATGCATGATCGGTGGAAGAGCGCGCGGCAGCGGGGGCTCTTGTGAGTTCTCCGCGCGTTTTGGTGGTCCGGTTTTCTGCGATAGGCGACTGCGTGATGGCGGCCTTCGCGGCGACGGCGATTCGCGAGAAACACCCGGATGCGCATATCACTTGGGCGTGCGAGAATCGGTGCGAGCCGGTGCTGGACCGGGAGCTCTTGGTGAACCAGGTGCTTTCTTTCCCGCGAGAGCGCTGGAAGAAGGATCGGTGGTCGCTGAGCAGTTGGCGCGAACAGCTGGTGACTTATTCGCGCTTGCGGCAGCATTCGTTCGACTTCGGGCTCGATTTGCAGGGGCATTCGAAGACGGCCCTTTGTCTGCGGCTGGCGAACCCGAAGCGACGAGTGGCCGCGAATGCCACGGATGCCCTGGCGCAAAGGCTGACTCCGCCGGTCGCGCGTCGGCCGAAGGGGACGCACATGGTGGTTTGGGCCATCGATACGCTCAATCGGTTGGGCGAATTTCCGTTTCCTCGGCGACCCATCATGCCGATTCCAATAGGTGTTTTGCCACCGGAGCCGTTGCCGCAGGCGTATGTCGCCCTTTCGGTGAGTGCGGGGCAGGCGCGGAATGTGGTTCCGGCGGCGACGTGGCGGAGCGTGGCAACGGATTTGGTTGCGAGTGGAATCCGGGTTGTGCTTCTCGGCGGGCCCGAGGCGAGGATTGAACCCATACCGGGGGTGATTGATTTGGTCGGAAAGACCACTTTGGTCCAAACCATCGCAATCCTGCGGGGCGCGCGCGTCCATGTTGGGGGCGACACGGGCACGGGGCACATTGCGGCGGCTTACGGGCGGCCGACGGTGAGCGTCTTTGGGTTTGCTGATCCTGAGGAGTTCAAGCCATATTCGGATCTGGGCTTGGTCCTGAAGGAAGGCGACACCACGGATAGCGTTGCACCGGCCCTTGTGACGGAGGCGACGTTGCACCAATGGCGTTTGGCCGAGTGGATTCACAACGACGAGCGTCCTCATTTGGGCTGAAGCTATCTGGCTCCCGCAAGCGCGAAACCAACCCCACGGTTCCCCCTTCCGCTATCGCTCCAAGGGGAACCATCTCCGGAGGCGCCCACACTTATGCCTTTTGCCTGGGTTGGTCCCTAGTTGACTCTGCGAAGCTGACTGAAACGAGTTATCCCTCCGAACTTCACTCACCATTGTTATACTGACTTATGACCTCGATGGGGCGGCTGATCGGCACTTGGGCGGCTTTTGCTTTGCTGGTGGGCGGCTGTACGCCCGGTGGGTCATCACGTCCGACAACTGGCGAGCGGGTCATCACCTTTTGGCAGCCGTTTGACTCGAACCTGACACCTTCGCTGGAGAAGCTGGTGGCGGCGTTTGAGCGCGAGCATCCCGGGGTTCGAGTGCGGATGTCCTTTGCTTCGAACAATTTGACCAGTAGTCAGAAGCTATTTCTCGCGGTGGCCGGCGGTGTCGGGCCGGATGTCTGCTTTGTCGATGGTCAGCAGTTGGCCGAGTGGGCGGCGCGAGGGGCGATGACGGACCTCACGGAGGCTACGGCGCAGGCAGGCTTGCGCGCCGAGGACTTTTGGGGGCCGCGATGGCGGGAGAGCACGTTTCGGGACCGGGTCTACGCGATCCCTTGGAGCGCGGACCCGAATTTTGCCTTTGTCTGGAACAAGGACCTTTTTCGGCAGGCGGGGTTGGACCCGGAGAAGGCTCCGCGCACCATTGACGACCTGGATGAGGCGAACCGCCGCCTTACGAAGCGGAGCGCGAATGGCGGGTTGGTGAATGTGGGCCTGGTGCCTTGGCAATGGGGCGGCTCGAACTCGCTGTTTACTTGGGGCTATGCCTTTGGCGGGAATTTCTATGAGGAACCCTCGGAGAAGTTTCCTGTGGGGCAGGTGACGGCGGACAACCCGGGGGTTGTGCGGGCGCTCACGTGGATGGCGACTTTTGCCAAGAAGTACGATGTGCGCAAGGTGAATGCCTACAACAGCCAGTTTGTGGGCGTCTCGAACAACCCGTTTTACTTGGGCAAGCAGGGCATGAGCGTGTTGCACGTGACCCAACTGAAGGACTTGAAGAAGTACGCGCCTACGGTGGATTACGGCATTGGGTTGATCCCGGCTCCGCTGGATGGCGAGTATCCGACGGGTTGGATCGGGGGATGGTCGCTTGGGATTCCTCGGGGGAAGAAGCCCTCGGCGGATGCGATGGAGTTTGTGCGGTGGATGTGCACTTCGGATCAGGCGACGGAGATCATGGCGAAAGAGATGGATGCATTCCCGGCGTATCGGCGGAGCCCGGCGTTTGAGCGGATCAAGGCTGACCCCGAGCGTCGGGTCTTCTACGAGATTCTGCAGAACTCGAAGCATGTGCGGACGCTGATGCCGGTTCAGGGCTACTTTATGAATTTGCTGCAGCGGGCCAGTGATAACGTTTTGTATGGGGGTGCCGACCCGAAGACGGCCTTGGCCGAGGCCTCGGCGAAAGCGCAGGAGCGACTCGAGGGTGTGATCTCGGCGGTCGACCAGCGGGAGGGCGGGCGATGAAGCGGAATTTTTGGACAGGGATTGCTTTTACTTCGCCCTTGATCTTTGGGCTGCTGGTTTTCACCGTTTTGCCGGTGATCGCTTCGTTTTACTTCAGTCTTTGCGATTACCCGATCTTTGATCCACCCAAGTTCATTGGCGGTTCGAACTATCAGGAGCTGGCGCGCGATGCTCAGTTCTGGCTTTCAGTGCGCAATACGGTTCTGTACTCGGTCTTTGCGGTTCCTTTGGGCATGGCCATGGGGCTCAGCTTGGCGCTCTTGTTGAACCAGAAGGTGCCGGGTATCACGGTGTTTCGAACGCTGTTCTTTCTGCCCACGGTGGTGCCTTTTGTCGCGAATGCGGTGCTTTGGGTGCAGATTTTGAACCCGCAGCAGGGTCTCTTGAACAATGCGTTGCGCTGGATTGGATTGCCGGAAGCTTTCGTGCCGGGGTGGCTTTCGGATGAGCGCTGGGCTTTGCCGGGGCTGGTGGTGATGTCGCTTTGGGGTGCGGGCGGTGGCGCGGTGATGTACTTGGCGGCACTGCAGGATGTGCCCTCTGAACTTTATGAGGCGGCGGAGCTGGATGGGGCGAAGCCATCGACGCGGTTCCGGCACGTGACTCTGCCGATGATCTCGCCGGTGATGCTTTTCACGCTTGTGATGGGCCTAATTGGTGGATTTCAGGAGTTCGCCCGGGCGATGGTGATGACAGGCGGGGGGCCTTGGGATGCGACTCTATTCTATTCGTTGAAGCTGTTTAACACGGCGTTCACGGAGTTCCGGCTTGGCTACGCTTCGGCGATGGCTTGGGTGTTGTTTGCGCTGATCCTGGCAATTACGGTTTGGATCATGCGGGCTTCGCAGCGGCATGTTCATTATCAGGGCTAGATTGTCGGTTTTTGGCCGGAGGCCAGTGGCTGGCGACTCTCCACCCCCAACCCCCTCCTCTCGCGGAGCGAAAGGAGGGGGCTTTTCTTGCAGAAAGTGGTAGCGTTCGCTTAAGGTGTTTCGTCGTCCTCGATCTTTGCTTGTTTTCTTGGTGCTCTCGCTGCTGGGGGCGATCTTTGCTTGGCCGTTGGTCTGGCAGATCAGCACCTCGTTGAAGACGCCGGACCGGGTTCAGTCGGCGGGGTCGGAGGTCTTGCCGCAGGCTTCTTTTGTCAATCTGGATGGGGAGTCGGTGCGAGTTCGACCGCTGAAGCGGCAGGGCGACCTTCAGGAGGTCATGATTGAGGAAGGCGCGAGGAAGGGTGAGACCCGGCGCGTGCGGCCGGACGAGATCAGCCTTAAGCCGTTTCTGCGCTGGGACAACTATCGGGAGGGATTTGCGGCCTTTCCGTTTCTGTTGATGCTGCGCAACACGCTGGTGATTTGCTTCCTGGCGGTTCTCGGCACTGTGCTTAGCTCGTCTTTGGTCGCCTATGGCCTTGCTTGCATCGAATGGCGGGGGCGCGAGGTGCTGTTCTGGGTGATGCTGAGCACGATGATGTTGCCGGGTCAGGTGACGATGATTCCGCTGTTCTTGACGTTCAAGTCGCTTGGCTGGATCAACACGATTTTGCCTTTGGTGGTGCCAGCGTTTTGTGGGAATGCGTTCTTCATCTTTCTGCTTCGGCAGTTCTACCGGACGATTCCGCTTTCGTTGATAGAGGCGGCGAAGCTGGAGAGTGCGACGGATTTACAGGTCTGGCGGAGCGTGGTGCTACCTCTCTCGCGGCCCGCGCTGGCGGTTGTGGCGGTCTTCACGTTCATTGCCTCTTGGAACGACTTCCTCGGACCTTTGATTTACCTAATGGACGATGACAAGTACACGCTGGCCATCGGTCTGGCAAGATTTCAGGGGCAATATGGGTCGGATTGGGGGCGGATGATGGCCATGGCTGTGGTGATGACAGTGCCAACAATCGTCATATTCTTCCTTGCCCAGCGGACCTTTGTCGAAGGAATTCGCGTCGGTGGAGTTCGGGGCTAGCCAGGGTGATGAACGTGTGGACTTCAGGAGTAGGAAGAAGCAATGATCGCGATGCTTGCTTGTTCGGTGGCGTTTCCCGCGTACCAATTGGTTTGGTCAGATGAATTCAGCGCGGATGGCCCGCCTGATCCGGCCAAATGGTCGTGTGAAGTTGGGTTTGTGCGCAATCAAGAGTTGCAGTTCTTTCTGCCAGATAATGTGTTTGTGAAGAACGGCCTTCTCGTCCTAGAAGCTCGAAAGGAGCGCCTTAAGAATCCGAACTATCTGGAAAACGTGCCCGACCCGACCTCACCCAATGCTTGGATGAAGACTCGGGAGTACGCCGAATACACGAGTGGTTCAGTCACAACAAAGGGGCTGGCTTCGTGGAAGTATGGCCGGATCGAGGTGCGCGCAAAGATCGATACCCAGAATGGTTTGTGGCCAGCGATTTGGACTAAGGGAACAGAGCGACCATGGCCGGATAGCGGTGAGGTGGACCTGATGGAGTTTCAGAAGGGAAACCTTGTGCGGACAAACCTCATCTGGGGTGGTGGGCCAGCGGCGATCAAGACCCGAATTCCTCTCCCGGAGCTTTTGAAGAAGGATAGGAACTGGGGCGAGAAATTCCACGTTTGGCGCGAGGATTGGGATAAGGATTCGATCAGCATCTATATTGATGGGGTGCTGCAGAGCAGGGCTGACCTGGCGACGACGACGAACCTGGACGGCATCAACCCTTTCCAGCAGCCCCACTTCTTGCTGATGAACTTCGCGATCGGTTCTACGGGCGGTGATCCATCGAAGTCCACCTTTCCGGCCCAGTTCCAGGTGGATTACGTTCGGATCTACCAGCAGATTGCTCAGTAAGGGCAACTTCGGGCACGGACGGCGGCTTCGCCCTCGGTGGCGTCGAGGTGGCGAAGTTCGTCGAGGAACGTGCCGAAGTGACGCCTGGGGGCGTAGCCGATTTCGGCCCATCCAAGGTCGGATTTCGTGACGGAAGGCTTGCGGTCGATGCGGAGTCCATAGCGCTCGATGAGGTCGCGGCTGTTGGGGAAGATTCGCTCGCAGGTGCCGATGGGGTCGTTTTCCCAGCCTTCGAGGTCGGCTTCAGTGTAGGCGTTTGGCTTCAAGGCTTCTACGACGATGCCTTCTGGATCACCGATTAGCTCTTTGGCAAGGCGATCCACGGCGAGCACGACGCAATCGAGCACGTCATTGCGATCTACTCCTCCGTGGAGCAGCCGCGTGCCGTAGCCGTTGAGCCAGTCGGAGCCCCAGGGCGTGAGGTCATTGGGGCGGACGGCCACGAACCGGACGCCGTGGTTGCGGCGGTTGTATTCACACAGCTCCTCACCGATGCGCTTGGTGAAGCCGTACTTATCGTAGTGGCCGTACCAGGCGGTTGAACTTAGGAAAACGAATCGCTGGATGCCGTGTGCCTTTGCGGCTTGGAAGGCCCAGAACGTTCCGTCGACATTGAGGCGCCAATAGTCTGGTTCGGTCTTTTGGTTCCAGTGGATGCCGTGCCAGGCGGGGAGATGCAGGACAAGGTCGCAACCTGCTGCGGCCTGCTCCAGGCCGAATCCGTGCTGAATGTCGACTTGGTGGAACGGGTGGCCGCCGCTTTCGACCTTGTTCACATCCGAAAGCACGAGATCATAGCCCTTGGCGGCAAGAAGCGGGATCACGCCCTTGCCGATGTTTCCGCCTGCGCCACTCACCAAAATCCTCATTCCTAGAGTCTGGCATAAACTTTGATTGTCAGTCTAGAGTAGTACGAGTATTCATGAAATCTATGATTGGACCTATAGCCTACATATTGCCTGCTGTATACTTCAAACATTATCACATCTACCGAAAAGTCTCCCATCCGGACTCTGCAGAGAATCGCATTGCTTGGGAGCTATCCTCCGAGGCAGTGTGGAATTGCGACATTTACGGCTGACCTGAGCAGTGCACTATCTAGTACGTCCTCGTCGCTGACAATCGAATCCATTGCTATGAGTGATCGCGATGACTATCGCTATCCTGCCAGTGTAACTCATGAGATTCAGGCCGAAGATGTCGATGCTTACGAGTTGGCCGCCGGGTATATCAATCGGCGGAACTACGACGTGCTTTCCATCCAGCATGAATTTGGCATCTTTGGTGGTAAGGCGGGAAGCTACCTGATGAACCTCATTCGTCATACTCGGGTTCCGGTTGTCACGACCCTTCATACGGTTCTGCCCGATCCGTCTAATGATCAGAAGGAAGTCATGAATGAGCTCCTGCATCATAGTGCTCGGATAGTGGTGATGAGCCAGCGGGCGGTGACTTACCTTCTTGATGTTCATGGGATTTCTCCCGCAAAAGTTGACCTGATACCGCACGGAATTCCGGTGATACCCAAAGCAAGCAGTCAGGCATTCCGGGCGGGCCTAGGAATTGACGGGCCAATGATCCTCACCTTTGGGCTCTTGTCACCAGACAAGGGCATCCAGTACGCGATCGAAGCCATGCCAAAGATTCTTGCGCACAGTCCTAAGGCTGTCTACATCATCCTCGGAGCGACGCACCCTACGCTCAAAGCAAATTCTGGTGAAGCTTATCGCGAAAGTCTGGTCAAGCTTGTCACTCAGCTGGAGATTCAAGAGAGTGTGAGGTTCATTGATCGCTTTGTCCCTACCGAGGAGCTAGTCGAGTACTTGGGTGCGATGGATATCTACATCACGCCCTACCTGAATCCACGCCAAATCACGTCGGGAACCCTTGCTTACGCGGTAGGTTCAGGTAAGGCCGTGATTTCCACACCGTATGCCTATGCCGAAGAACTCTTGGCCGATGGGCGCGGGATGTTGGTGCCTTTTCGCGATGCAGACGCGATAGCTGAGGCAGTCATTCAGATAGAAGGTGACCACTCTTTCAAAGAGGGCCTTGGACTTCGGGCGGCAGAGTTTGGTGAGAAGATGGTTTGGCCCGAAGTGGGTCGCAGCTATATCGACACTTTCGAACGGGCAAGGCAGTCGACGGAATCCAAGTTGCAGAGATTGGTGGATGGGCCGCTCACTTCGTTGCCAGAGATGCGGCTGGAGCACCTGTTAGATCTTACAGATGACACTGGTATCTTTCAACACGCTACCTATACGGTTCCAAACCGCTCGGAGGGCTACTGCGTGGATGACAATGCTCGTGCGCTTCTCCTGACAGCGTGTCTGGAACGCTCTGGTCCATTGCCAGAGGGTGTTTTCCTGCTCCAAAGCCGATACCTGAGCTTCGTAATGGACGCATACAACCCTCTAAACGGAAGGTTTCGGAACTTTATGAGCTACCGTCGTGAGTGGTTGGAGGAAGCAGGGTCGGAGGACTCTCATGGACGCGCAATGTGGGGCCTGGGTTCGATGGTCCACCATTGTCGAGATAGAGGACGACGAGATGCGGCAAAGGCAGTCTTCAAACTTGGAAGACCTCAGCTTGCCGCCTCTGGTAGCTTACGAACTTGGGCATATGGGATTCTTGCTCTTGATGAGTATTTGCACCGAAACTCCTTAGACCTAGAGATGCGTGCATTACTCGACGTACTCTCGAGTCGCTTGCAGGCAGCTTTGGCATTTCACCATTCCGATGACTGGCCCTGGTTTGAGGATATCTTGACTTATGCGAACGCCCGATTACCGCAGGCGTTGATTGTGGCAGGAATTCGCTTAGGGAATCGCCTGATGATCAACAGTGGTTTGGAGTCTCTGCGTTGGCTGTTAAATCATCAGACCGGTGCGAAGAAGGAGTTCTCTCCGATCGGCTCCAACGGGTTCTTCCCGCGCTTGGGCGAAAAGGCGATGTTTGATCAACAACCCGTGGAGGCTTGGGCTACGGTCTCTGCTTGCATCACTGCCGCTGAGTGTGGTTCTGGTTCGATGTGGATGAGACATGCCGAATCCGCCTTCAACTGGTTCCTTGGCGAAAACCAGCTAAGTGAACCACTCTATGATCGCTTAAGCGGTGGCTGTCACGATGGGCTGCACCCCGACAGGGTAAATCGTAACCAGGGCGCCGAGTCAACATTGTCCTTCTTGTGTGCACTTGATGAATTGCGAGTTGCACGAGTACGAGTGAAAGAGTTTGGTATTGAGTTGTTATGAAGTCCGAAATCTACGAAGAGCTTTTGCACCGACATCCAGGAAATCCCATACTTTGTGCGGCGGATTGGCCGTATCCGATCCACACTGTGTTCAATCCAGGAGCGACGCTCCTTAAGGATGGCACGACCTTGCTTCTCTGTCGGGCTGAGGATCGAAGGGGTATCTCCCATTTATGCGCCGCTCGCTCACCGAATGGGATCGACAACTGGACGATCGATCGGCAGCCAACATTTGCTCCAGACCCAATGAACTTTCCTGAGGAACTTTGGGGTATCGAGGATTCGAGGATAACCTATGTGCCGGAAGTAGACGAGTTTCTAATGGCATACACGGCCTTTGGAAAGTCTGGACCTGGTGTTGCTATTGCTTCGACGACTGACTTTGTTCATTTCGAAAGGTTTGGCCTCGTCATGCATGCCGATGACAAGGATGCGGCCCTGTTTCCTCGTCGGTTCAATGGTGAGTACGCCTTGATCCACCGGCCTACCACAGAGATGGGCGCTCACATGTGGATCTCGTTCTCTCCTGATCTGCGGAACTGGGGCGGCCACATGGTCTTCTTGCCTGCACGTCGGGGAGCGTGGTGGGATGCCAATAAGGTTGGCCTTTCGCCGCCTCCGATTGAGACCGACCACGGATGGTTGGTGCTGTATCACGGAGTTCGCACTCACGCGTCCGGGTCGCTCTACCGGATCGGTTTGGCTCTGTTCGACAAGGAGCACCCTGAGATTTGCATCAAGCGAGGCCAGTCTTGGATGTTCGGCCCGGAGGCCGATTACGAAGTTAACGGCGATGTTCCCGGCGCGGTCTTTCCCTGCGGAACGACCCTTGGCGCGGATGGCGACACACTCTATGTCTATTACGGCAGCGCGGACACGTGCATTTGCCTGGCGATCGGCAGCCTGAAGACGATGTTGGCTTGGTTGGATCGGGATGGCAGTGAACTCACCGGCATCGCGGGGCAGTTGGCGGAGAGGATTGAGTTGGGGAATCCGCTTTGAGCCGCTCGTGCCCATTAGAACTGAAACGCCCACCTTCAAGGTGGGCGTTTGAATTCAAGACGTGGCTGCCGCACTAGGACTCGAACCTAGGACCAGCTGATTAACAGTCAGCTGCTCTACCAACTGAGCTATGCGGCAATGTCCGAACATATTACCTCTTCCGGGTTTTGTGGTCAATTGGTTCGGGCATTTGGGCGAAAGATTCAGGCGGTGGGCGGGCGGGCGCCTTGTTCGACCAAGAATGCCTGGATTTCGGGGTGCCGGTGGCGATCTCGGGGACGGGGGTGCCAGCCTCGAGGAGCACTCGGATGACTTCGAGAAACCCTTGGGTTGAGGCTTGGCTGCCCATGATTGACGAGGCACAGGCCCAGCCGATGGGCGTGCCATTGTAGATTCGCTCGCGTAGGGCCGGGTCGGCTCCGTAACTCAATAGGAGTTTGACCCCGGCGAGGCTGGGGATCCAGGCGGCTTGGTGTAGGGCGGTGCTGCCGTTTTGGTTAACCACGTTGGGGTTGACTCCACCACGAAGCAGGACTTCGGCCCAGTCGAGGTGTTGGCGCTCGATGAACTGGATGAGGACTGGGTTGCGGGCTTCTTCCAACTCGGCGCGGATGGATGGGGTGAGTCCAAAGTGAAGTCGAGACGACGGAGGGTTCAACCCTTCCGCGGACCGGTTGCGACCACCGAATCGCATCACAGGTCGGCGGCCTCCACGGCGACCACATTGGTGGGCGGGAAGGAGTTTTGAAGTCAATGCCGAATCTACTTGGCGTGAAACTTGGGGCGTTGACCCTCCCGCTATTGGGAGCAGGTGTTGTGGCGACGGCGGTGACTTCGGAGATCGTGGCGAAGCCGGAGGTTCGACCGGGGCCGGTGCGCATCACCTACTGGGAGAAATGGACCGGATTTGAGGGTGATGCGATCAGGGATACCGTCAACACCTTCAACAAATCGCAAGACAAGATTTTTGTTGACCTTTTGATTGTGAGCACGGTCGATCAGAAGGCGCTGATGGCCACGGCGGCGGGGGTTCCGCCGGATGTGGTCGGCCTCTATGGCACGAATGTGGCGCAGTTTGCCGATGACCAGGCGCTGGTACCGCTGGACAAGATGTGCGAAGAGGCGGGGATTGTCCGCGACAACTACGTTCCGGTTTTCTACGATATTGGCGTTTACAACGGGAAGGTCTACGCCCTGCCAACCACGCCGGCGACGACGGCGCTGCACTACAACACCGCGATGCTGAAAGAGGTCGGGGTTGAGAAGCCACCACAAACCATTGAGGCGATGACGGAGCTGGCGGACAAGCTGACCAAGCGGGGCGACAATGGCAAAATCACTCGGAGTGGGTTCCTGCCCGCCGAGCCGGGTTGGTGGAACTGGGGTTGGGGCACAGTTTTTGGCGGCAAGCTCTGGGACGGCAAGGAAACTCTGACGACGGATTCGCCGGAAATGGTACGCGGCTACAAGTGGTTGCGCGGATTCTCGGAGCGGTATGGGCCGGGAGAGTTGCAATCTTTCCGGAGCGGGTTCGGTAACTTCAGCTCGCCGCAAAATGCATTTATGGCAGAGCAGGTTGCGATGGTGCTCCAGGGGGTTTGGATGTACAACTTTATTGATAAGTTCAATCCAAAGTTGCAGTGGGCGGCGGTGCCTTTCCCGCATCCGGCTGACCGTCCGGATTTGGCCAACCATACGTATGCGGATATGGATGTGATCGTTATCCCGAGGGGTAGCAAGCATCCCAAAGAAGCTTTTGAGTTCATCAAATTCCTCCAAAGCCAGAAGGGAATGGAGCAGCTTTGCTTGTTGCAGCGCAAGATTTCGCCTCTGAGCAAGGTTAGTGTGGAGTTTTACGCAAAACATCCTAACCCGTATATCAAGCTGTTTTACGATCTGTCGTATTCGAAGAATGCGATCCCACCGCCTAAGCTCGGTCTCTGGCCGCAGCTTTTGGCGGAGATGAACAACGCCTTTGATGAGGTCACCTTGATGACCTCGACACCGGAGGGGGCGCTGAAGAAGGTAAAGACGAGAATGCAACCTCTGCTGACGGACTATTTGAAGCGCTTGAAGTTGCGCGAGCAGGTGGTGGAGTGAAGCCAGGTCAGCGCGATAATGTGACAGGCATCCTCTTTGCCCTGCCCTGGATTCTGGGGATGCTCACCTTCCTTCTTTATCCTCTTGGGGCTTCGATCTACTACAGCTTCTGCGACTACTCGGTTTTGAAGCCACCTGTTTTTGTTGGGTTCGACAACTACCGTGAGCTCTGGACCGATGAAGTCTTCTGGAAGACCCTATCCAATACGGCAGTCTATGCGGTTGTTGCTTTGCCGTTTGGGATGATTGTCGCGGTTTCGTTGGCAATGCTGCTCAATTCCAAGGTGAAGGGGATGGCGATTTACCGGACCTTCTTCTTCCTGCCTTCACTTGTGCCGCAGGTTTCGCTTGCGGTTCTTTGGCTCTGGATGTTCAACGGCGAGCATGGCCTGGTCAACAACTTGATTGCGGCCGTCGGGGTGAAAGGGCCGAACTGGCTGGGTGATCCGCTGTGGTCTAAGCCTGCTTTGGTCTTGATCGGGGTCTGGGGAGTGGGCAACTCCATCGTCATCTATCTTGCTAGTCTGCAAGATGTTCCCGTGCAGCTTTACGAGGCGGCTGAGTTGGATGGAGCGAAGGCATGGGACCGGACTCGCCATGTCACGTTGCCGATGATTTCGCCGATCTTGCTGTTCAACGGCATCATGGGCATCATTGGTACCTTGCAGGTGTTCACCATTCCTTATATCATGTTCCCGGGTGGATCACCCGCGCGATCAACCTATTTTTACGCGATGTACTTGTACGACAACGCGTTTCGCTATCACAAGATGGGATATGCGGCGGCAATGGGATGGATTATGTTCTTGATCATCTTCTTGCTCACCACGGCTTCGATCAAGCTCTCGGAAAAGTATGTGCACTATGAGGGCGGCTAGACTATGAGAAAACTGCATCCTTTTCAATCGACGTTGATCCATGGACTGTTGCTCCTATTCAGCGCTTTGTTCTTGATCCCGCTAGCTTGGATGGTGTCCACGTCTCTCAAGCCAATTGAGGAGACCATGAAGATGCCGCCGGTTTGGATACCGAGCACCATTCAATGGAACAACTATCCGGATGCGATGATGTATCAGGCGGATAAGCTTGGCTACATTCCGTTCTTGATCTACGCACGGAACACTATTCTGCTTTGTATCCTGGTGGTGGCTGGCACGGTAGCGAGCAACTCGCTGGTTGCTTACTCGTTCGCCCGATTGAAGTGGAAAGGGAAGGACATTCTCTTTGCGATCACGTTGGCGACGATGATGGTGCCATTTCCCGTGCTTATGGTGCCGATCTTTGCGATGTTTCGTGACTTCGGGTGGATCGGGACGTTCCGACCGCTTTGGGTCCCTGCCTGGTTTGGCAGTGCGTTCAGTATTTTCCTTCTAAGGCAGTTCTTCCGCACGATTCCGTTTGAGCTCTCGGAGGCAGCGAAGCTTGACGGGGCGAATGAGTGGACGATCTTTCGGGAGATCATCATGCCCTTGAGCAAGGCGTCGATGGCGGTGGTGGCGCTGTTTTCGTTCCTGGGGACTTGGAACGACTTTCTGGGGCCACTCATCTTCCTGCTGGATCAGAAGCAGTTTACTCTTGCGCTTGGGTTGCAGTTCTACCAGAGCCAGAACGGCGGCACTCAGTGGAACTTGCTGATGGCGGCTTCGACGATTGTCGTTTTGCCGATCATTATCCTGTTCTTCTTCACGCAACGCTTGTTCATTGAAGGCATTGCGGTTACGGGCTTGAAGGGCTAAGTCGCGATCCGGTGGTAAGTCGATTCCACCGGGTCACTCTGTTCGTGAACGCTTTGCCGCGAAGGGGGCCGTAGCTTGCTAGCCACGGTCAGTCGATTGCGAGCAAGTCCCGATCGCGCACTCCGATCAGATAGAGGAGGCCGTCGAGGCCGAGAACCGAGATTGCGTGCTTTGACCCGGCTTGAACGATGGGCTTGGCCCGGAAGGCGATGCCAAGGCCTGCCTGCTGGATCATCGGGAGGTCGTTGGCGCCATCGCCGACTGCGATCACTTGGCGAAGGCTTAGGCCGAGGTCGGCGGCCAGCTGCTTCATCAACAGGGCTTTGCGGGGGCCGTCGACGATGTCGCCCACGACCTCCCCGGTGAGTTGGCCATTAAGAATCTCCAGTTCGTTGGCGAAGATATAGTCGATGCCGAGAAGCTCCTGGAGGCGGTGGCCGAAGAGGGTGAATCCGCCGGAGCAGACGGCGGTTTTGTATCCCAGCAGCTTCAGAACCGAGATCAGCCGGGCCGCACCGTCCATGAGCGGGAGCCGCATGGCGAAGGCAAGGGCTTCTTCCATGGGGAGGCCGCGCAGGAGGGCGAGGCGTTGGCGGAAGCTGGATTGGAAGTCGAGTTCGCCGCGCATGGCGCGCTCCGTGATGGCGCTGACTTCATCGCCGACACCGGCGAGCTTGGCGAGCTCGTCGATCACTTCGCATTGGATGAGAGTGGAATCCATGTCGAATACGACCAGGCGTCGATTTCGGCGGAACATGTCGTCGGCTTGGACGGAGATGTCGACGACCTCATCCTGGATGATCGCCATCAGCGCCTCGTGCATCTGGGTGCGGTCGAGTGGCGTGCCGGTTAGCGAGAGTTCGACGCAGGCATTCGAGGTCTCGGGGTTCGCTTCGAGCGAGAGACGACGGGAAAGCCGGGAGATTTTCTCGATGTTCAGCCCTTGCTCGAGGAGGACGAGGGTGACGCGGCGGAGGGCCTCGGCGGTGATGGCGCGGCCGAGCATGGTGACGATGGTGCGCTCTTGGCCCTGGGTGTTCACCCACTCCTCATACTCGGCGGGGCTGATCGGCTTGAGCTTGATCGAGACGCCGATCTCGTGCGACTTAAAGAGGATTTCCTTGAGGAGTTCGCAAGATCGAGTGGAGTCGGTGGTTGATACGAGGATGCCGAGAGAGAGGTGATCGTGGATCACGGCCTGGCCAATGTCCAGGACCCGCACTTCGTGGGACGCGAGGATGCTCGTCAAGGTGTTGGTGAGGCCCTTTCGGTCGGTGCCGACGATGTTGATCAGGAAGATTTCGACCACGGCCTAATTCTCATTCCAGGGGTCAATCACGAGCTTGAAAACGCCTTTGGCATCGGGTTGGCTGACAATCCGCTCGAACCAGGCGGGAGCGTCGCGCAAGGCGATGGGGGTGAGCCATTCGCGCACGCGGAGGCGACCGGCTTCGAGCCAGGCGAGGGCGCGGGGGTAGTCGCCGACTTCGAAGTTGCAGCTTGTGATGATGCGGCGCTCGGAGCCGAGGCGGAGGAAGTTCATCGGGATCGTGTCGTCGTGGACGGCGAGATTGACCAATGTTGCCGCTTTACCGAGGACGCTGAGCCCAAGGCTCAGGGATTCGGGTGATCCGACGGTGTCAAAGACGGTCCCGAATCCGCTGGGGGCGAGCTTTTGCAGGGCTTGGATGAGGTCGCTTTCGGAGAGGCCCGAAGTGAGGATGGCGGTGCCGACTCCTTGCTCTTCGGCCATCTCAATGGCATGAGGCGATCGGTCGAGGAGGACGGAACGGCTGGCCCCGAGAGCATTGGCGACTTGGGCGACGCCGTTGCCAGCGGGACCGGCCCCGATGGTGAGGATGGGGCGGCCAGGTTGGATACCTCCGGTCTCGGCGACATGGAGGCACACGGCGAGGATGTCCATCATCGCGGCCTCCTCAAAGCTCAAGGAATCCGCAATCTCGAAGCACGCGGCCCCCCAGGCGGGAGCGTAGCGCGCATAAGCACCGGGGAAGAAATCGCGCTCGCCCCAGCCTTGGCCGTGGCCCATGTGGACGGTGTTCGGGCAAAGGCGCGACCTACCGGCGCGGCAATCTTCGCATGCACCACAGACTTTGGAGCAAACGGGGGCGACTCGCTTTCCGAGGAGGCTCCGGTTCGATTCGCTGGCGACGGCGACGACAGTTCCGGCATATTCGTGGCCAAGGACGATGTTCGGGGGGTTCGGCACGAAGTAGCCGAGGGTGTGTTGGGCCCAGGGGTTCTCGCCCGCGTAGTAGCGGAAGTCGGACCCGCAGACGCCGCAGGCAGCGACTTTGATCAGGACCATGTCCGAGTCACCGTAGTCCGCGAGGGGCCACTGGGGGATTTCTTGAACGGCCAAGTTGTGGGGACCGACCAAGACTCCGGCGGGAAACGAAGGCGCGAGTTCCTCGTGAATCAGCATGGCTAAAGCATTATCGCCCTTTGCCGAGACAAATAAGAAGGGAGTTCGTGGTGCGAACTCCCTTCAGTTTGATTATCCTCCCCGTTTGGGGATTGTCTTCAGTTCCGGCGCCGGAGCGCCATCCTTGCCTTGCATCCCGGGAGGGCTGTTTGGCCCGCCGATCTTGTACTTCTCCATTTTTTCGGAGAAGTCCTGATCCGGATTCTTGGGTGGATCGATCTCCTTGCGAATCTCGGCAGTGTTGACGCTTTCGCTTCCGCTTGAGCACCCGCCGAGGACCCCGGCTACGAGAGCCAAGGCCAACGCGGCAATGATGCTTGACTTCACTCCAGATCCCACAGGTAGGCGTCCTTGTCCGTGATCGCACCGCCGAAGAACGGCTTGACATCGCAACCTCGGGTCAGCGCCCCGACGTTGAGCGACTTTGCATGGCCGTCGACGAACGAGATGTTGGCTTGCTTCGTATGGAAGAACCACACGCCGCCGAACTGCAGCCAGCTGTTGTCGTTAGTGATCCACCAACCCACACCATAGTTCTGCCAGTTGTTGCCGCCGCTGTTCGCGGTCGCAGGCACCTTGAGGTTGCCATTGGTATCGAAGACGCAGGGAGCTTCGACGACCCAGTTGCCACCGCCGACGGGTCCACCGGAGTTTCGATCCCAGATCGAGTTGGCGGTGAAGATCGTGGATGCGGGGGCACCGACCTGGCTGAGGTTCACGGCAACCGAGCCAATGTAATAGGTGTTGTAGTTAAACACCCACGGGCTGAGGAAGTCGTAGTTCAGACCGTAATTGGTTCGCGAGGCCCATGAGTAGAACCTGGCCGGGTCATTGGAGGGGATGGGAACGCCGTAGGCGTCAACCGTGAGGGTGGCGTCGTTGGAGTTCGGGTCGGCCGGGCTGCGAAAGATCGTCCAGTTCTTGATGTAGGGCTGGATGGCCTGGCCCCAAATAGTGTCCGGAGCACCAAATCCCCAACCGAAGACCTCCGGGTAGATGCCACCGCTGTTCGACAGCGGGCCGGTGTCGTCATTGTCGGCATAGTACATGTTGGTACCGAGGCCGATCTGCTTTGAGTTGGAAAGGCAGGACGACTTCTTGGCCGAGGCCTTGGCCTGGGCGAAGACAGGGAAGAGAATTGCAGCGAGAATCGCAATGATCGCGATAACGACGAGAAGTTCAATCAGCGTGAAGGCGTGGCGCAACTTATACAAGGAAACCTCCCAAAAAGGAAATGAAGGAACGCATCATCGCGGTTCCAAGAACCATGATAAGTCAAGTCGGTCGCTTTGACAAGCACTTTTTTCGACTTTCTCACGGTGGTACGGGTTCCTTGTCCAAATGGGAGGCCTTAGCCGTGTCTTAGCGTCGTTGCCAGGAGTCTCCAGACTGAAGCACAGAGCGGGCACCACTTCCATCGAGCCAGGCTTTCGCGGCCGGATCATTCCGAAGGTACGCATCCCAAAAGGCAGTCGAAAGGGCAAGAACTACACGGTGATGGTTCGGGTTACGAGGTATGCGGTCGCCTCTCAATGCACCCTCGGAAAATGCCGAGTGTTCGGCGTCCTTGAGCACGACTTGATACTTGCTGCCCTCAGGCAGGGCGGGGAAGACCTTGAGTCGTGACTCGTACGTTTGGTTGCCGATTGGGGAGACATCCTTCGTTCCGGTCATCAGCATCCAAGGGATCTTGACCGAGCCGAACGACTCCTTGGGGTCCCTCGCGGATGAGCTTGGACTAAGCGCCAGGGCCGCGCGTATGCGTGCGTCGACGAAGTTGGCCCCGCGAGGGAATTGTTGTCCTCCCAATGCCTGCGTAGTGACGGCCCCGAAGGAGTGGCCCGACATTCCGATATGGGCCAGGTCAAGCTTGCCTTTGAGTTGATCGTTGGCGGATCGATTCCAATCCCGGAGCTGGTCGAGGACGGCGGGGATGTCTTGCACGCGTAGGAGGAAGTTTGCAGTGCTGGCCGCATCTCGCATGGCCTTCATGCGTCCTAGCAAAGGCTTGTTCTTCCAAACCGAATCGTCGCTTCCGATGTGCTGCACGAAAACGGCAACATAACCACGCCTTGCCCAGTGATTTCCGAGGTAGGCACTGCCTTCTCGGTTACCACCGAGACCGTGGCTGAAGAGGATGACGGGGGCGGGACGGGGCGAGTTTGGAACATAGATGCGAACTGGAATATCTCGCTTGCGCGTTGCGTCGCGCACGGTCCGATCCAGGGTCTTTGGGTTCTCCGACTCAGTTTGGAGGGGATCATAGGCCATGGGCGCGGTCGAGATGATGAAGGCAGAAAGAATGAGGAGTGGCATGAGGGACCAGACGAGAAGTAAGGAATGGTGTTCACCGATCCGGTGCGGGTCATGTAGAATGGCCTAGCAACTATGGACGAAAGCACCGTGACCCTCAGCCAGCCTCTTGAATCACTTGATCTTTGGGAAGATGACGTCCTTGAGCGTTATCCCGAAGAGGGCCACAAGTTTCGCGATTACGCGGCCGAAGTTCGTCCGAGCGTGAAGGAGTTCTACCGCCTTAACCACACGTTCCAGACGCTCGACTTCGTGCGGGGAAAGAAGGCGGAGTATTGCGGGCTGACCAAGCGCGAGATGAGCATTTGGGAGGCGATGGAGTTCCTGAACACCCTGGTCGATGACAGCGACCCGGATACGGATTTCACCCAGATTGAGCACTTGATGCAGACTTCGGAGGCGATCCGCGCCGATGGTCATCCGCGCTGGTTCATTCTCACCGGACTCTTGCATGACCTTGGCAAGGTGCTGTGCCTCTTTGGCGAGCCTCAGTGGGCGGTGGTGGGAGACACGTTCCCGACCGGATGCAAGTATTCGGATCGGATCGTTTTTCCCGAGTTCTTCCGGGATAACCCCGACTATCTGGTCCCCGAGTTGCAGACGGAGTGCGGGATTTACGAGCCTGGGTGCGGACTAGACAATGTGCATTTGTCGTTTGGCCACGACGAGTATCTGTATCATGTGATGAAGGACTACCTTCCTACTGAGGCGCTCTATATGATCCGGTATCACTCGTTCTACGCGTGGCACCGGGAGGGTGAGTATGGTCATCTCACCAATGACCAGGATCGCGAGATGCTGAAGTGGGTCCAGGCCTTCAATCCCTACGATCTTTATTCGAAGACCGACGTTCGGCCCGATGTTGAAGCTCTTCGGCCCTATTACGAGGAGTTGATCGCGGAGTTCTTCCCGGCGAAGATCCGCTGGTAGAACAAGACCTGCTGATGTGAAAAGGCCAACGCTCTGCTGAGCGTTGGCCTTTTTTGTTCGTGTAACTCTGGCCGTTGCTGCGTCAGCCGAGCCATGTCATATGATCCGAGGACATAAAAACGCCCACGAGGAATAAGAAGGATTCTACGCGCTATCTAGCTAACATGTTCCTGGTCGCGATAGGAATCGAAATGAAATCGGGTGACAAAAGCAAGGTGCAATCTTGAAAATCGAAGCAATCGTGCTCGCGGCAGGGCTTGCTTTGCTCCTCTTCTGTTCGGCGAGTTCGAGCCAGAAGGGAACAGGCAATTCTCAGGCTGACAAGCTCTTCGCACGGGCGAAAGAGGATGACTTCATGGGGGATCGGGGCTGCGCCGAGTGCCATAGCAAGGTCTCTAAGAATTTCAAAGCTTCTCCCCATGCTACGTTCATGGTTGATCCGAAGCTTCCTTTGGCCAAGCGTGGATGCGAAGGCTGCCACGGCCCCGGCCAGATTCACCAGGCGGAGATGAACTCTGAGGTCATCGCGTTCCGCAAGATGAGTGCCAAGGAGTCGAGTGCGGCCTGTTTGCGCTGCCATGGCCAGACTTTGAACGAGAGCCATTGGAAGCGGACGGAGCATGCGCGGGCGGATGTCTCATGCGTTTCTTGCCACCAGATCCATCCGGATTCTGATCCCGACTTGCACGGAGTGAAGAAGGGCAAGGCAGTTGATCCTCGCACTCCAGTTTTTGTCGCCAAAGTCGAGTCGAAGTCGATGCTGAGAGCAGATGAGGCCACTTTGTGTGGTTCTTGCCACGCGCCCCAGATTGCCGAATTCCGCTCGGCCACCCACCATCCCGTGCCGGAAGGCAGCATGCTTTGCAGCGATTGCCACGTCCCTCACGACAGCAAGGCGAGCAAGACCAAGCATGATGCGACGAAGAGTGCCTGCGTGACTTGCCATACCGAAAAGGCCGGTCCGTTCGTCTTCGAGCACGATCCGGTGTCGTCGCTTGGCGGAAATGGATGCCAGGAGTGCCACCGACCGCACGGTTCGAATAATCCGAAGATGCTGAACTCGGTTTCGCGCGGTCTTTGCGCCCAGTGCCATACGGACAAGCTCGGGTCGCACTATCCCGGCCAGACGTGTTGGACGGCCGGATGTCACGTTGCCTCGCACGGCAGCAACACCAGTTCGAAGTTCTTGAGGCCCTAACATGAAAACGAACCAAACCATGTGGCGTTCCTTGGCATCCTTGGCCGGAATCGCCTGCCTTGGCGCCCTGGGTTGGGCGCAGACCGCCCCGCCCGCCACTCCCCCGCCCGCCGCTCCGGCCGCGCCGGAAGCTCAGGCGGAGGAGCCGGAAGAGAAGGAGATTCCCGTCCAGTGGAACAGCTACTCCATTGGGTACTACACCCACACGACGGGGGGAAGCCGGACCCGATTGGGCAACTATGGCTCGATTCCCTCGGGCGTCACGTTGCGCGAGCTGAAGCTATTCGTCCCTGGCGATGGCTTAAAACCGTATTCATCGCTGATCTGGCGGGGCTCGCCATATCAGGATTACGCTTCCGATGGGCTGCTGATCACAGATCAAGGCCACTCAATTCTTCGATTTAGCCTCCATCGCGTGCGCTACACCGAGCCTTCGTGGTCTCCGGTTGATGACAGCGAAGATCGGACGGGGACGGCATCGTTTGAGCAGACGCTCGCGCCGAACTTTGGTGTGTTCTTCACCTATCGAGGTACCGAACGGGACCAGCAATTCACCGCTCCGCGTGACGGAGAGCATTCTCGCTCGACGATTGTGGCGGGAGGAATCGAGGGTAGCCGGGGCAGTACGCAAGCGGGCGCGGTTTTGGTCGAACGACGATACAAGGACGACACTGGTCAGCGGCCCAACTCCCTTCAGCGCGAACTTGCGGGGCACGTGACGACGGACATTTCGCCCTCGTTTAGCTTGACGGGTGCTGGCTCTACGACCTCGATCGAGCAGGCCGGGCGGGCTTCGGGAACCGTGAAGACCTTGAGTCTCGCGGGCAACATCGACCTCGGGCCTCTGACAATGATCCAGTTCAACAGCTCGCGCGATAATGTCGATCTTGGTGACGTGGTCGCCAATGTATACGACCAGCGCCGGTTCTCCACAAGTGTGCGGTTGATCCAACGCCTTCGGCGGTGGAATCTACAGTTGGGATATCGGCATCGCGAAGTCGAGCGGGTCCGCGCCGACCGAGCGTTTGTGGACGTTCCGAAGTGGAACACCTACGATGCGCGTTTGAGCAATCGCTTCCGCAACGGCCTTCGGTTGACGGTTCGCGGCTCTTGGGATGATCTCACGGCGGCGGCCGTGGCTCAGACCGAGGACCCGCGCCAGCTGCAATGGGACGACCGAGCGTTCGGTCAGATCAAGGTGGATGGCGGGGGCGAGCGGTTCAACGGTTACGCGAGCTACTCATACAAGTTCCTGCAGATTCGGGCACGCGATGTCGAGGTCGGAACCACCAGCTTTGCCCTAGGTGGAAGCTATGTGTTCACTCCCAAAATCCTGGGTTACGCCGAGTGGGCCTATGACACGACGAATGCCAAGGGTGTGGCGGAGGCGACGGGCGAATCGCTGGATGACTTTTTCCCGACGAACGGATCGATTTCGCTGGGAATCGACTGGACCCGCACGGACAAGGATTCGGTCTCGGCGAGTTTGCATTCGTTTGGGACTCATAACTCGCGGGGGACACAGTTGACCCTGCAATACCAACGACAGCTTAGCGAACGCCAGAGCCTGAGTGTGATGCTCGCGCCTTGGCGCTACGATGACCGGCTCTACGGTCTGACGGGATACCGGACCACGCTCGCAAGCGTGAACTGCACGGTGAAGTTTTGAATACGAAGGAGAAATCAATGACTGTTTGGAGGACGTTAATGAAGACAAAGTGGCTGATCACGCTTTTTGCGGCAGTTCCGCTCTTGGCCGCAACGCTTGTGTTGCAAAGTTGTGCGGGCGTTGGTGGCCCTCGAACCGAAACTGGTGGATTACCATCCGTAACCGAGCAGTTTCTGGCTTTGCTCAGCACAAGCCAACGGAGCGCAACCTACATTGGATCGGAAGCCTGCGCGAACCCGTCGTGCCACGGTGGCCGAGGTCCAGATGATCCCATTTACACCCACTGGAAGGAAACGACCCACGCTTCGAAGGGTGTGACTTGCGAGCGTTGCCACGGTCCGGCAAGCGCCCACCAGGCCGCCCCGACCGACAAGACTTTGATCTTGACTTACCCGCAGTCAACTTCGGCAGTTGTCTGCGCCCAGTGCCACGGTCCGACCTTTGATCAGTGGAACTTCTCGCAGCACTCGAAGCTGATTGTTGACCCGGTTCAGTCTGGTGTCACGACCCCTTCGCAGACCAAGAGTTCGCGATGTATCGCTTGTCATAGCGGCCTCTTCCGAACCCAGATCGTTGAGGGTGGCGTTGACGTGGCGACCATGCCGGATGCAAAGATTCAGGAAGTTGCCCAGAACACGCTCACGGCTGTGCCGCATGTCGCTACATGTGTGACGTGCCACAATCCGCACGCCAAGACAGGCAATGTCACGGCTGAGGGTGAGGAAGTCCAGCTACGTCACAAGACGTTCAACCTCGACACGACCCCGGTCGGCCCTGGAACCACGGCCGCTTCATTCACGAACTTCGATCACAGTTGCGCTTCGTGCCACAACGGTCGCGGTGCCGACCCGGCCGATGCTAAGCTGAACTCGGGCACAGCCAGACCCAACATGCACGACAGCAATCAGTACAACATGCTGATGGGCTTCGGTGGCGTCGAGGGAACGGGTCCGGTTCTTCGCAATACGGCTCACGCAAGCTCGCCCGGACAGTGTAGCAAGTGCCACATGCCGGACGCTCGCCACACGTTCACCGTCAGCTATGACAAGGGTTGCGCTCCGTGCCACACACCGGCCGATGCCGCTGCTCGTGCAACATCGATAAAGTCTGAGATTCTGAGTGGCCTCACCGCCCTTCGAACCCGGATGGAAGCATGGGCTAAGGGCAAGTATGGTGACGTCGACTTCTGGGATTACACGTCGTTCATCGTGGCTGAGGGCAAGGTTGCCCCAACCCAAAGCGGTGTGCCCATCGAAGTCAAGCGTGCTCGGCACAACTACTACTTCATCATCCGCTCCGGCGACTATGGCGTGCACAACGCGCCGTATGCCAAGCACCTGCTGGGAGTGGCCAACTCGAACCTGGACGCCATCGGTGTCGGACGGGGAACTTCTGATCGATCCCGCATGAGCGCTGCCGACATGCAGCGTGAGATCGATGCGATCCGGGCCCGGACCCGAAAGGCTGAGGAGATGGATCCCGAAGCGAACTAAGTCGCGCTTCGGCCATCCGCCCCCGCATTCTCGAGTGCGGGGGCCCCTTCTCCCCCTGGTGCCCTCGAAATGAACGAACTCCTCCCTCCCGACCTGGTTTCTCCTCCCGATTGGTCTTTGGCCGTAGGTTCTGCCTGCTCTGCCCTGGTCATCGTGGGTACCTTGCTCTTTGGCCTGAGCGCCCTCGCGTGGTTTTTCGCGCCAAGAGTTCCCGTGCTTAGCAAAGTTGGCGGTTGGGCCTTTACGCTCGGCTCGGCTTCCTTGCTGGTTACTTTTGCGGGCCTTGCCTCGCTTTTTGTCAACAACCGCTACGAATTCTCGTACGTCTATGGCCACGCTGACTCGAAGAACGCGATTCCGTATCGGATCGCGGGCATCTGGTCCGGCCAGGAAGGCAGCTTCCTACTGTGGGCCTGTTGCGCGGCGATCTTTGGATTGCTGACCGTTCGGCTCACCCAGCAATACCGCCGCTGGTTCACGATTGCCTATGCGGTGTTCCTGGGCGGGATCACCAACATCCTCGCTTTCGAATCGCCATTTCGACTCAACCTTTTCGAAGGCAAGCCCTTCGTGCCGGCTGAGGGCGTGGGCTTGGCGCCTTCGCTCCAGAACTATTGGGTCATCATCCACCCGCCCACAATCTTTCTCGGTTTTGGTGCCCTCACGGTCCTCTTCGCAATGGCCTTTGCCGCGCTGATGGAGCGCGACTACGACGAATGGTTGCCGATTGTTCGGCCTTGGGCGCTTGTCACCACGGCCGTGTTGGGTTTGGGGCTCTGCATGGGCGGCTTCTGGGCCTATGAGACTTTAGGTTGGGGCGGCTTTTGGATGTGGGACCCGGTCGAGAACGTCAGCTTCGTTCCTTGGTGCTTCACGATTGCCTTTATCCACGGCATCTATGTTCAGGCGGCGCGCAAAACCTGGAAGATGGCGAATGTCCTTCTTGGTGGAATCCCGTTCATCGCGTTTGTTTACGGAACGTTCATGACGCGGTCGGGACTTCTCTCTGACACCAGTGTTCACAGCTTTGCCGAGATGGATCGGTCGGCCCTGAAGCTGCTCGTTGGCGTCATGGGAATCACGACGCTGGGCTTCTTTACCGCGTGGGGTATTCGGCTTGCCCAGTTCAGGAAGGAACCGGCCCGGACCGACGAGGGCACGGGACTTCGACGCGAGGCCTTCTACCTTGCGGGCGTGATGACGGTCATTTTGATTGGCCTCGCGGCGATGATCGGGATGAGCGTGCCATTGTTCATGGCGCTTTCGGGCCAGAAGCCCAAGGTCGTCGAGGAAGGGCTCTACCATCAGGTTCTGCCATATCTGTTTGTTCCCCTTATGCTGCTGATGGCGATTACGCCGTTTGTCTCTTGGCGTAAGATGGACCCCAAGGCATTTTGGAGTCGAGCCTACAGTATCTTCTGCATCTCAGTTGGACTTACAGGGATCACGCTCTTCCTCTTGGTGATGACACCAGTTGGAAAGGTATTCGAACTTCAACCAACACTCAACATGTTTGGCAACCGCCCGATGAAAGCCCTCTGGTGGATGATGGTGATGGTGGGGCTTTGCTATACGGTCCTTGTCGCAAACGTCTGGCGTATCCGGGAGCTTGTGCAGAAGACGCGCATGGGTACTGCGCCATTTATTGCTCACATTGGCTTGGCGATGTTGATGGCGGGGCTGATTTGCTCACGCGGATTTCAGCAGCATGGGCGGACCATGGTGATGGAGGATCATCCGGGTAAGGTCCTTGGTTACGATGTCCAGTTTAAGGGGCTTACCTCGGTATTGACGGATCGTAACAATCAAGCGAAGTTTGATGTTTTCGATTCTGGTAGCAAGAAGTTGCTCTTCACTGCTTACCCGGGACTTTATGACGTAAAGCAGGGTGACCAAGTAAATGTCATGGTGTGGCCATTCATTCAGCGGGGCTGGTTCCATGACGTCTACTTTGCGCTTGGCGCGCCACAAGACCAGACGACCGAGGATGTCAATCTCGCGGTGGGCAAGAGCATGACGATTGGTGGCCTCATTTTAACCTACGAAAAGATGGTCAGAACGGGTCAGCCCGGAATGGCGGGAACGAAGTTCGGAGCCCAAGTTCGGGTCAAGGGAAGCGGCCCGGACCGAGTTGTGACGCCCCAGATGGAGATCGCCCAAGGCGTCACCGTTGATCACCCCGCCGATCTGGGTGACAACATGAGTTTGCAGCTTGCGGGAATGAATGCAGCCGACCAATCGGTTACTGTTCGGGTCAAGCTCAATTCACCGGTTTACCCGGTTGAAGTTTTCCACAAACCGCTAGTTGGTCTAGTCTGGCTGGGAACAGCCGTGATGACCTTCGGAGGATTTTTATCTGCCGTATATCGTCGTAACAAGCCAAAAGGCGGGGTTAGCCCGGTCGAGAATGCCGAAAGGAACACCCAACCTCAAGAACTTGTCCATACCAAATGAGAGAGAAAATGAAACGACTACTTGGACTCACTGCTCTGACCGGTCTGGTCACCATGGCAATGGCGTTTGCCGCGATCGAAAAGGTGTTTGACACCAACTACAAGATCGAAAAGAATTCGAACCTTGGCAAAGCAGCCTGTGGTGTCTGTCACATGAACGTGAAGGGCGGCAAGCTCAACCCTTACGGCAAGGACTTGGAAGCCCTTCTCAAGGCCGAGAAGACGACGAAGATGACTCCGGCGATCTTGGCGAAGGCCGAGCAACTTGACTCCGACAAGGACGGCGTTAAGAATATTGACGAGATCAAGAAAGACACCAATCCTGGCGTCGCGACTAACTAACTAGAAACTAGGTGGTGCTAGCCTTTCTAGTGCCACCTGATTCGACTTCTTTCGGAAGCTTGATTTGATGCGAAAGGTCCTCCTGAATCTGAAGAACTCTGGCCTAAAGGCGTGGTTACCGCTACTTCTGGCCCTGACCCCGTTTTTGTTTGTGAGTGTCTTCGCCCAAGATTCCGGAAAACAGCCCGATGCAGAGCCAGAGCTGAAGGTTTCTGAGGCTTCCACCGCTTGTCTTGGTTGTCATGATCCGGCGGCAGAGTCTGGCCCGGCCATGCACATTGCTGCGCTTCAGAAGTCTCCACACAAGACATTTGATTGCACGGACTGCCACTTAAGCTTTACGCCCGACGCTCCGCACACCGAAAAGATGCTGAGCGAGAAGGTCGAGTGCTCGAACTGCCACAGCGACGCGGCCGATGCCCTCGCAGCCAGCGTCCACGGCAAGAAGGACCTGACGCCAGGTGATCATCCAACCTGTATCTCTTGCCACACCGTTGGCACCGATCCGCACGAAATCATCCAACCGAAGCTTGGAACTCGGACGGCCTTGGTGGAAACTTGCGCGAAGTGCCACCGCGATGAGGCCAAGATGAGCCGCTACAAGGTGGATGTCGAGGCGGTCTCGTCCTACGAAGCGAGCTTCCACGGGAAGGCTCTGCTACGATTTGATAAGCAAGACACGGCCGTTTGCACCGATTGCCACACGGCTCACGGTGTGTTGGCCAGCTCCGATCCTAAGTCCAGCGTCAGCTCGCAGCAGCTCACCAAGACCTGCGGGCAGGCCGGATGTCACGTCGGGGCGACGATGAACTTCGCGACTTCTGGCTTTAGTCACCTGCACTTGAAAGTCAAACAAGAGCCGATCCTCGGGGCGACTGAGCTTTTCTTCAAGGTCCTCACATTTGGAACGCTTGGGCTTCTGCTGTTGGGCATCGCGTTTGACATGCGGGTGGCGCTCTTTGGGCCGAAGAAGCCCGCCGTTGCTCGCGGGGTTGCCGTGCTCGTGGCGCTTGGCTTCCTTTCGCTGGTGACGTCGATTCTGATGGCGGTTTTCAACAACCCAATCGGGTTCTACACCACCGGGATTGCCATCTTCTTTGGTGCCTGCGCGGCGGTGGCTCACATTGCGACGAAGAAGCCAAAGCCCGTGGTGACGACCGAGCGTCGGTTCCAGCGGTTCACGGTCTCGCAAAGAATCCAGCACATCACATTGATGGTGAGCTTTACGGCTCTCGTCGTGACGGGCATGCCGATTCGGTATCCCAAGAACGACACCTTGCGCGCACTTTACATGGGGCTCGGCGGCATGGATGTGATGCGCTTGGCGCACCGGGTTGCGGCCGTGATCCTGATCGCGGTCTGGATCTACCACACGGTGGAGCTGTTGGTCCGATGGAAACGGGCGGGATTCTCGTTCGACTCCTGGACCATGTGGCCCCGAAAGCGGGATGTGACGGACCTATTCGCGACCTTCCGCTACCACCTTGGCCTCAGTGCGCAGGCACCTTCGTATGATCGCTTCCAGTTCCGGGAGAAGTTTGACTACTTCGCGGTGTATTGGGGCATGCCGATCATGGTGTTCTCGGGTCTGATCCTTTGGTATCCGGTCTTCTACGGTGGCCTGTTGCCCCAGTTGGGCATCCCGCTGGCCTACATTGCTCACGCTGATGAGTCGGTGCTGGCGTTCTTGACCATCGTGACGTGGCACTTCTACAACACGCACTTCAAGCCGGATAGCTTCCCGATGAATCCGGTGTTCCTCACGGGCATGCTCTCGGAGAAGATGATGGAAGAAGAGCATGGCGATGAGCTAGCTCGGATTCATGCCGCAGAGGCCAAGGTTGCCGAGCCTGAGAGTGCTGGCGATGTACCCGAGCCTGCCGCGGAGCAGGACGGCGAGCAGGACGACGAGGCCAAGGCGGCGGAAACGCAGGCTGAGGCCCTGGATGAGCTGAAGCCAGACCCGGACGGTCCGGCCAAGACTGAGTGATCCACGTTAGCCCGGGACCGATGTCCCGGGCTAAACTTCGCTTTGTATGATCGAGGATTTCCTTGCCCCGCTGGCGTTTGATGCCGGAGACCTCCAGATTCGGATGTATCGCGTGGAGGACGCTCCGATTGCGACGCCGGTGATCAATGCTTCGCATGACCATCTGCGCCCTTGGATGGTGTGGTCGAAGCCGGATCAAACCGTCGCCGAGACCGAGACTCTCTACCGCAAGTTCATCGCGTCGTACCTGACCGATAAGGACTATACGATGGGCATTTGGGACCAGGACGAGTTTCTGGGCGGTACGGGGTTCCACCTGCGGGTCGGGCAACGCAGTTGGAAATGCGCCGAAATCGGAATGTGGATCGCGGCTCACGCGGCGGGCCGGGGCGTGGGCACGCGGGCTCTGCGCGCCATGCTGGAATGGGGCTTCACGGCGTGGGAGTGGGAGCGGCTGGTGTGGAAGTGCGACACCAAGAATTTGGCGAGCGCTCGTACGGCGGAGAAGGCCGGGATGACTTGGGAGTGCACGCAACGCTCGGACGCGGTGGGCGTGAACGGCGACCGCCGCGACACCCACCAGTTCGTTATGCTCCGATCAGAATTTCATGCGAAGGCCTAGCCACCGGTTTGCTTCGCGTGGTTCTGCTGATACCACTGCGAAGTGACGGCGGATTCGTTGGGGACGGGCTTGTACGGCTTGTATTCCGGCTTTTCTATGGTCGGGCGAAGGACGCCACCAGCCTGTTGCTTCAGCATCTCCCTGCGGGCAACCATGAGGTCTCCACCGGCGTTCATCGGCGACGCTCCGTCGTCATCGGTGACCGTCTTTTTGGCAAGCTCGGCGAGGGCGGACTTGTTCACCGATTCGCGGGGCTTTTCGGTGGCCTTTTGGCGCTCCTGCTCTTGCTTCATGCGCTCTTCCACGCTCATCGTCTCTTCACGCGCACGTTGGCTGGCGAAGACGCCACCGATGATGAGGGTTCCGAGAAGAACAAACAATACGATTGGGCTTTTTTGCTTTTTCATGATCAGGATCTCCTGAAGGATAATGTCTAATGGCTATTGTGATTGATCGAAGACCGACGGCGCAGGATCCGAGCAAAAGATGACGATTGCCATCGACGCCCGACTGCTGGGAGCAGATTCGACCGGAGACAGCACCTATTGGAGCGGCCTCGTCGAGGGCCTTTCTCAGCTTCATGACGAGTTCCGGCTTCTCCTTATCAGTACGCGCCCGCGGCCATTCGGCATCCCTAACGATGAGAGAATTCGTTGGGTCCAGATTCCCACCGTTCAACCTCGCTGGTGGTCGCTGGTGACGTTTCCGCTCGCTGCACGACGTCTGGGGGCGGATGTTATCCACACCCAGTACTCGCTGAGTCCGCTGGTTGGCCGCAAGGGAATCACCACTATCCACGATGTTTCGTTTCTGATCGGGCCGGAATGGTTCAAACCCAAGGATCGATTCCTGCTTCGCTCCACGGTTCCAGCGGCTTGCCGACGCGCGGCTCGGGTGATTACAGTCTCGGAGACGAGCCGGGGCGAGATTGAACGATTGATCCCCAGCGCGGTGGGGAAGGTGCGGGTGGCGCTGCTCGCGTGTCCGTCTTGGATTCAACCGATCCCGATTGAGCAAGCGGGGGCGTTCGTGGCGGAGAAGTTTGGCTTGCGCGGGCCGTACGCGCTGACGGTCGGGACGCGGTGGCCGCGCAAGAACATGCAACTTGCCCTGAGTGCCTGTGAACTGCTCGGGCCCGATTTTCCCCACCGGTTGTTGGTGACAGGCAAATCGGGTTGGGGACGGTTGAGTTCGGGGGGCGGGCTCTTGCGACTGGCTATGTGCCGAATGAATGGCTGCCGGCTCTTTACGGAGCGGCTGATCTCTACCTGGCCCCGAGCCACCACGAGGGGTTTGGGATTCCGGTTCTGGAGGCCTTTCGGTGTGGATGCCCCGTCCTCAGCAGCGCGGGCGGTGCGTTGCCCGAAGTGGTGGGTGATGCGGGCGTCATTCAAGCAGACAACACGCCCGAGGCCTGGCGCAATTCCATCGAGGACCTCCTGGCAGACGGGAGTAAACTGCAGGACCTCCGCAGCCGGGGCATCGAACGCGAGAAGCACTTCACCTGGAAGCAGCACGCCGAGAGCACGCTCAGGGCCTATCGAGAAGTCACACCATGATCGATCCCAAGCTTTTGGCCATGCTCGCCTGTCCGCTTGACGACAATCGGCCCCCCCTGCGCCAGCAGGGCGAATGGCTGATCTGCGACCAGTGCCAAACGGCCTTCCCGATCGAAGATGGTATTCCGCTGCTTTTGCCTGAGAGCGGGGTTCCGCTCGAATCTGTCAAGGACAAACTCTAATGCCTGATCTTGGCCTCAAGCTCCTCATTCTCCACGGTCCCAACCTCAACCTCACAGGATTTCGCGAGCCGGATGTTTACGGCAAGCGCCCGCTTGAGGATATCGATGCCGACATCAAGGGCGAGGCGGCCACCCTGGGCGTCGAGGTCCGCATCCTTCAGACCAACTCCGAGGGCGTCCTGATCGACACGATTCAGGAGCATCGGAAGTGGGCGGATGGCATCGTGATCAACCCGGGCGGGCTCACGCACTATTCGATCGCTCTGCGCGATGCGCTGGCGAGTGTTCGGCTTCCCGTCATTGAGGTTCACCTCAGCAACGTCCATGCCCGCGAAGAGTTCCGGCGGCATTCGGTGATTTCGCCGGTCACGGTCGGCCAGATCGTTGGATTGGGCGGCTATGGCTACATCCTTGCGATCCGCGCGATTGCCAACCTGGAAAGAGAGGTCGTATGAAGAGAATTGATCGTTTGCGCGCCGCCATGGCAGAGAGGGGGATTGCGGCCGTCTTGGTCAGCGACCTATACAACATCGGGTGGCTCACGGGCTTCAAGGGGTCGTTCGGGCTTGCTTTGGTCACTCCGACTCGGGCGGAGTTCATCACCGACGGACGCTACCGAATGGTGGCGGCCACCCAGGTGCGGGATTTTGAAGTGACGATCTTCCAGACCCCGACAACTTCGGACGAAGCCCTCGCGGCGAAGATCACGGAGTTGGGGATCACTTCGCTCGGCTTTGAATCCACGGTGGTCACTTACTCCACCTATCAGCGCTGGATCACCAAGATTCCTGCCGTCGAGTGGGTGGCGGTGGATGACCTCGTTTCGCGTCTGCGCCGGGTGAAGGACGCGGAGGAGATCGGAAACATCCGAGCCGCTTGTGCGATTGCCGATGCGGCGTTCGACCACATTCAGCGCATGATCCAGCCGGGCGTGCGCGAGCTCGATATCGAATTGGACCTCGAGTTTTTCATCCGCCGTCAAGACGCGGGCGTGGCGTTTCCGAGCATTGTTGTCAGTGGTGTGCGGAGCGCATCGCCGCATGGTTCGGCCAGCGACAAGCCACTTGAGGTGGGCGACTTCGTGACCTTGGACTTTGGCGCGACGGTCAATGGCTACCACAGCGATATCACTCGCACTGTGGTCGTTGGGGAATCCTCCGAGCGCACGCGCGAGGTCTATGAGACCGTTCTGCGCGCCCAACTCACCGCTCTGGATGCCATGGGTCCGGGCGTGAAGGGATCGCACGTGGACCACGTTGCTCGCGAGGCCATGGGTGACCTTGCCAAGTACTTTGTTCATGGCCTCGGCCATACTCTGGGACGGGCGGTCCATGATGGGGGCGCAATGAATGCGACCACCGACGTCACGCTGGAAGTAGGGCAGATTTGGACGGTCGAGCCGGGAATTTACATCCCAGACTTCGGCGGTTGCCGAATCGAGGATGACGTCTTGATCACGGAGACCGGGATCGAGATCCTGACGAAATCGACTAAGGACCTGCTCGTTCTGCCGGTGGCATGACCGAGCACATCGGGCTGACTCGGCTCGCCCTGCAGGAGCGGAGCCCCAAGCTGACCCTCAGCTTGGGGCCGGGGCAATCGATGGCCGTCGTTGGCCCGACCCGGGCGGGCAAATCCCGCCTCTTGCGCGTGATCGCCGGACTGGAGGCGGTCGCCGAGGGTGAGGTTGTTCGTTCGAAGGTGGTTGCGTTGGCCCAAGCGGGCTCGCTTTCGCGTCGAATTCGTCCTCAGAGCATCGCCCAGCGAAATCAGGTTGGCCGTCGCATGCGGCCGACCGAGGCTCTGGTTCACCTGCGGCTCAGTGAATGCCTGAACGAACCACTCGGGAGCCTTTCCGATAGTCAGGTCGCGGCCTGCGAATTGCTCGAGGTTCTTTGCTCGGAGGCCGATACTCTGGCTATTGATGGCCAGTTGGACCGGCTGGACCCATTGGCGTTGGCGGGATTCCACCGTTGCTTTCGGGACGTCTTGGCGGCGGGGGCCTCGTTTGTGGTGGCAACCCAACGCCCTGATCTAGCCCATTGGTTCGATACTTTGGTGGTCCTCTCGCGGAGTCAGATTCGGTTTGCGGGCTCGCTCGAGGATGTCTTGCGGCAGGGCCGCCAGCACCGGGTCGAGGTTGTGACCCAGAACAAGGTGGGCGCACGGGCGACGGTGCAGCCGTTTTCGATTCGGGTGGAAGAGACGCCGAATGGCTTCGTTTTCACGGCGGAAGAGGGGCAGGCGCTTGCGGCGCGGCTCCTCTTGGAGGGGTACGGCGACGTCGAGATGGTCGTGATTCAGCCACCCCGATTGGAAGAGATCCTTGTTGAGTTGATGGGCTAGGCCACAGGCTGGATTCGAGGGGCGTAAAATGAAGGCGTGGTGCCAATTCGCGTGCTTCCGATCCTGACCGCGATGCTGGCGTCGCTCATGTTGGTCTCTTGCAGCCGTCCGGGGCCTGCGCCTGATCCGGCTCCAAAGGCTGAAGCAGTCAAAGAGAAACCGGACGTCTTCCGGGAGATCAACTTCCGGGCTCTGAATCGCCGCGTGCCCGTGATCATGTATCACGACATCGTCAAGGAGCGGGGCACCGATTCGGTCTATTTCGACTGCACGGTGGACGAGTTCAAGGCTCAGCTGAAGTTCATCCAGGACCAGGGGGCAGTGCCGATTTCGCTGGATGACCTCTACGCTCACTTGACCGAGGGCGCCGAGATCCCGGACAAGGCTATCGTTTTGACCTTTGATGATAACTATCAAGGCTTCTACGACAACGCCCTGCCCTTGCTGGAAGAGAACAGGTATCCGTTTGTGATGTTCGTCCACACCGGGTTCGTCGGGGATACCAAGACTTCGCACCCGAAGATGAGCTGGGACACCTTGCGATTGCTGGTGAAGAATCCGCTCGCCACAATTGGCGGCCACACTGTAACTCATCCCGAACTTGACACTTTGCCGGAGAGATTGCAGCGGAAGGAGCTGACGGATAGCAAACTGGCGCTGGAGAAGGAACTGGGGATCAAAGTCCGATACTTGGCCTATCCGGTTGGTAAGTACGACGAAACCTCCGTGCGCCTTGCCAAGGAGCTCGGCTACCGGATGTCGTTCACGATTGAGAATCAGCTTGCGGAAGAATCTCCCGGCATCTTGACGGTTGGGCGATACATCCACACACGGATTGAGAAGGCGTGGGAGGATCGCACGCTGGCTTTCGAATCGGCCCCGGCGGCGGCTTCGATCACCCCGATCCAAGACGCGCCGGTGGAGTACAAGGAACTCAAGGTTGACCGGATTCGGCTTGCGTTGGTTTACGGCGGAGTTCCGGTTAGTTTGAACTCGTCCACGCGCAAGGGCGTGCTTGACTTCGTGAAGGAGACCAATGCGGTTGCGGGGATCAACGGCGGGTTCTTCGACATGGCGTCGATTGCGGGGAAGGACAACAAGATGATCGGGCCGTTCAAGAGCTCGGACCTTCCGATTTTGATTCCCGATGGGTTCCCGTTCCGCTGGCCGAAGCTCCGCAACCGCCCGGTCGTGATCTGGGGACCGACGCAGTTTGCCATCGTCCCATTTCAGCCCGAGATCATGAATTCTGATCAGAACTTCAAGGATTTCATGCCTGATTACACGGATGTCTTCTTGGGCGGCGTGTGGCTCATTCGCGGTGGGGTGGCCCAGACTCGGAGCCAGCAGAACGTGTTTGGCCCTTCCGACATCCAGGACGCGCGGAAGCGGGCCTTCCTTGGGATCACGTCAGATGGGCGGTTTGTGATTGGGGCGACTCTAAATTCGGCCAGCAGCTCCAAGTTGGCGAAGGCCCTGGAGGAAGCGGAGGTCTCGGATGCCGTGCTCTTGGATTCGGGTTTCTCGACCTCGTTGGTTTACGATGGCGAGATCAAGGCTTTTGGCCACTCGACGGCGACCACGCCCTCGCGCCCCGTTCCCCACGCTATTGTGATCAAGGGCATTCTGGCCGGTAGCGAGCCCACGCCAACGACGCCGACCGAAAAACCCTAGGTCTTCACTATCCTGCTGTCGACGGAGTGTCTCTTGGAAGACGTGGTGGAACAAAGTTCGGCAGTGACGGAGTGGGATTGTCACGAAACTTGGATTGACCAAGCGAAACGTGGCGATGCCCTTGCCTTCGACCGGTTGTTTCGCAGCTATCGTCCCAGTGTCGCCTTGGTGGTTCAGCGGGTCTTAGGCTCGCGAAGTGCGGTGGAAGATGTCGTTCAGGACACCTTTCTGCAGGCGTTTCGAGCCTTGCCTCAGCTTCGGGATACCAGCAAGTTTGCTGGTTGGCTCATGGCCATCGCTAGGCATCGGGCGATTCGAGTCTCGAAGATGGAGAGTCGGGAGCGGCCGGTTGAGTTCAGTCAACTCGACCGCAAGGTTCTCCGTGAGATCGAAGCGAGCCGGATGGACGAGTGCGACGAGCATTGGGAATGGGTCTTGGCTCGGTTCCAGGACTTGCCCGATGAGATTCGTCAGGCAGCCGAACTTCACTACCTCCACGGTTGGCCCATCGCGAAGATCGCAAGTCAGCTCGACCTCACCGGCACGACCGTCAAATGGCGGCTGCACCGGTGTCGAGAGCTTCTGCGAAAGTCTCACGCGATGGCCCGAGGACAAAACCATGCATGATCAACAAATGGAATTACGAAAGGTTCGGAAACTGCTCCAAGCCCTTCTGGATCTGGCCGAACAAAGCAGCATGACCGGGGTGTTCTCCGGCGGTTCGGCCACAGCCGTGCGCCGATACAATGCCCTGCTCGAGCACTTGGAAGAAGAGGAAATGGTGCCGGAGGACATCTTTGAGCAGCTGGACGAGGATTCGACCGGGTTCGACCGCCTCGGGGTGGAGATCAAGCTGCTGATGGGCTATCTGGAGGAGGACGAGCCCACGCCGAAATCGGGCCAGCGCCGCGACCTCGGCTTTCTCTGCGGGATCGCGCCCTTTGTCGACAAGGAAGAACTGACCAAGCTGGTCGAGGAATCGATCCAGAGCGGGGCGCGGGTTGACGAAGGCGTGATCATGGGCCTGGCTCCGTTTTTGGATCGTCGCCTTATTGGCAGTTTGTTGCGTCGAATCGTGATGGATTCCGCGCGGGTCCCCGAGCCTCCTGAGCCACCTGAGCCACCTGAACCGCCTGCGCCAGAAGAGCCTCAGCACGGGCACCAGGGACATGGTCATGAGGGACATGGTCCTTCGGGTTCACATGAGGTTGTGGCGGCCGACGATGATGCCAGTGTCTTGGTTCGGTTGAGTCGAGAGATGGCCGATCCGAGCCTGCCCCCGGAGCGACGAGCCGAGATCGCGATCGAACTTAGCCGCATTGCTCATCAGCAAGCACTCGCTTCCCGGGGATAGTTGCCCTTCTTGCCCCCAGCGGTAGTGGGGGCAAGAAGTTCGTCGCTTGAGCGCGCCCTGCGTCGGGCGTCTAGTGCCTCTCATTCAATCCTCACGAAAATCGCGTATACATGAGACTGTGCGAGTCCTTGTGGTCGAAGACGATTTGGTGATTGCCGAGCATCTGGCCGACGCCCTGCGAGGCGACGGGCACCATGTGGATGTGGCCCACGATGGCGAAGAGGGCCTTTTGCAGGCTGAAATCGGTGCGCATGCCCTTATCGTGCTGGATATCATGCTGCCGGGTCGCGACGGGTGGAGCATCTGCGCGGCCCTGCGCAAGCAGAAGAACCCCGTCCCCATCTTGATGCTCACTGCGCGGGATTCGGTCGATGACCGAGTTCGGGGTCTGGAAGAAGGAGCCGATGACTACTTGCCCAAGCCCTTTGACGTGCGCGAATTCTTGGCGCGGGCGCGTGCCTTGTTGCGTCGGAACAAGCTCCACAAGAGTGGCGTGATCTCGGTGGCGGATCTGGAAATTGACACGGTCAGCCACCAGGCGACCCGGCAGGGGCAGCTTCTGCCCCTTACCCCGCGCGAGTACTCGCTGCTTGAGGCACTGGCGCGGAATGAGGGCCGGACCCTCACGCGGGCGATGATTTTGGAAACCGTCTGGGGCAACGAAGAGTGCTATGACAACACAGTGAGTTTCCACGTGGCGAGCTTGCGTAAGAAAGTCGACGCGGCTTTTGAGCAGAAACTGATCCACACCGTGCACGGCATCGGTTACGTGCTCAAATCGCCCGGGCCGCCTCAGGTGGCGAGTGCATGAGCGGGCTTACGCTGCGCGCGCGCCTGACGCTTACAAACCTATCGGTCCTGGTGCTCGCGATATTGGCTCTTGGTGGCCTGCTTGTCGTGTTGAATCGCCAAAAGATCGTATCGGCGATTGATGGTGACTTGATCCGACGGGGCACGGAAGCGGCGAAGCAGACCACGCCGGGCGGACGCTGGGGACCGGGACCCCGAAGGGAAGATCAGCCGGGCGAGAACCCGGGGCCGCCGCCGAACGGACCATTTGGGATGGGAGGTCCGCCACCAGGATTTGGCGACGGCAAGGGGCGACGACCGCCTCCCATCGACGATCCCCGGGCGAATTTTGGCTTTGCGCTGTACGTCAACTCGGCGGGCAGGGTCGTGCGGCCGCGAGATTTTGATGAGCCCTATGACCTTTCGGCGGCACGGAGCTACTCGGGGCGCGCTCCCCTCTGGTCGGTTGCGGTTCGCGATGGCCAGTCGGTTCGGGTTTTGACTCTGAGGTGGCGGCCAGAGGACGGCGGGGAAGGCGTGGTCCAGGTGGCGCGAAGCCTGCAAGAGGTCGAGGATTCGCAGCAGGTGCTGGTCTCGGCGTTCTTGGTGGTATTGCCGCTCGCGACCTTGGTAGCTGGCCTACTGAACATGTGGCTGACGGCGCGGGCCCTGGGACCCCTCACGGAGATCACGCGCACGGCATCGAGCATCGGTGGGGGCAATGACTTGCGCCAGCGGCTCCCTGTCCGGGCGAAAGACGAGGTCGGCACCCTGGCGGCGACGATCAACGAGATGATGCAACGCCTCGAACTTAGCTTCGAGGAGCGCGACCTGGCCTACCGCAAGCTTGAGTTGGCTTTCGAGACCCAGCGGCAGTTCACCGCCGATGCCTCGCACGAACTGCGGACGCCTCTGACCCGCCTCAAGCTTGCCACCAGTTCGGCCCTGAGCCACGAATCGAGCCCTGAGCGCATGCACGCGGCCCTGGCAACGGCGGATACAGCGGCGGACCGGATGACGCGCTTGGTGCAGGAGTTGCTCCTTCTTTCGCGGATGGACGCAGGGCAACTCAAGCTTGATTTGAAGCCGGTGGACCTCCGCTTGGTTGCGGTTGAGGCCCTTGATCAGTTGATTGATGCCCAGAGGATCGACGTGGATTTGCCCGAAGACGAGATTGTGGTCCGGGGTGAGCAGTCGCACTTGGTGCGGGTGATTCTCAACCTCCTCGAGAACGCGATTCGGCATACGCCGGATGACCGGGCGATCCGTTTGCAGATTCGGCGGGTGGGGCCGGACGCAGTTTTGACGGTCCAGGATCAAGGTGAGGGCATTGCGCCGGAGCATCTGGAGCGGGTCTTTGACCGGTTCTATCAGGTGGATTCTTCGCGGTCCAAAGGTGGCTCGGGCTTGGGATTGGCGATTTGTCGGAGCCTGGTGGAGGCTCACGGTGGGTCGATTTCGCTCCAGAGTCAGGTTGGAAATGGGACTTTGGCCCTGTTGAAACTGCCGATTTCCGCCCAGAGCCTTTCCTCACGAATCTCTCACACCGCCCTGCCAAATTGAGCATGTAAAGAACAGAGACGCCGAGAAAGAGCGGCCCTGTTCATCGGAGGAAACCATGAAACGATTGACACTCACCACCCTCGCCGCGTTGGCGTTGGTCTGTGCAAGCTTCGGCCAGAACGGCCCCCGACCGCCCCAGGCACCGGAAGGTGCGGGCCGCCAAGGCGGTCGCCAAGGTGGCCAGTTCGGTGGTGGCCAGATGCGACCGATGATGATGCGGCACTGGGCTTTGACGGACGAAGGCAAGAAGGAGCTGAAGCTCTCGGCCGATCAGGCAACCAAGCTTGAGAAGATCCTCTCCCGAGGCGGCCGCGGTCCTGGTGGCCCCGGTGGTCCTGGCGGTCCCGGCGGCCCTGGACAGGGTGGACCTCGTCAGGGCGGGCCAGAAGGCTTCGGAGGACCCGGAGGTCCTGGAGGTCCTGGAGGTCCTGGAGGTCCTGGTGGTCAGCGCGGTCCTGGTGGACAGGGAGGACCGGGAAATCGGGAAGCCGAGATCAAGAAGGTCAAAGAGGTTCTGAGCGAATCGCAGTTTGCACGCTTCGAGCAGATTGAGCTTCAGGTTCAAGGTGGACGGGCTCTCCTGCGACCGGACGTCTCTGAGAAGCTTGGCTTGACCGAAGATCAGCGTGAGGCGATCGAGAAGTTGATGCCCCAGCGCGGCCCCGGAGGCCCTGGTGGACCTGGCAGTCTGGAAGGCGGTCGTGGCCAAGGCGGTCCTGGACAGGGTGGTCCTGGACAGGGTGGCCCGGGTCAAGGTGGACCTGGTCAGGGCGGTCGCGGTCAGGGACGTGGTCAGGAAGGCGGAGGATTCGGCGGACCTGAAGGTCCTGGTGGCCCCGGAGGCCCCGGCGGAATGTCGCCGGAGCAGCGAGAGGCGCAGGACAAGAAGATCTTCAGCGTCCTGAACGCGAGCCAACTCGCCAAGTGGAAGAGCATGACGGGCGCGAAGTTCGAAATGCCGAGGCCGCCTCAGCCTCCACGCGACAACGGCTGATAGCCAAAAAACGACTGCCAGCAAAGGCCCACCCCTCGGGGGCCTGAACTGGCAGTCGTTTTGTTTTTGTTCGGGTTGGTTCGGAGTTGCTCGGGTTTGTTCGGGGTGGTTCGGGTGGACGAAGGCTTACTTCAGATCTTGACGAGGGCAAATCCGAACAAGTCCGAACTACGCCGAGCAACCCCGAACACGAACCTCAATCAACCCGAACCAACCCGAACCTTATACACCCAACCGAATCGTCACGATCTCGAAGGGCTTGTAATCGAAACCGATCAGGCCGTCTTGGATTTCCAGCTCGGAGAGCGGATTTTCCTCCAGGTCGCACAGGTAGGCCTTGCGGGCAGGGCGAGCGCACGATAGCTCGGCGCGGCCCCGGCTGTTGTGCGATTCGTACAGGCGCACGATCAGGTCGTCGCCGAACTCGGCCTTCTTGACCGTTTCGATGACGATGTTGCGATCTTCACACTGGACGAAGGCGGGAACCGGTCCGCTAACGCCGTCGCCGACGGGCAGGAATGCGTGTCGTAGCGGCGCGTTGAACGCGTAGGCGGCGGGCACGATTCCGGCGTAGTGGTACGGGCCGAAATGGGGCACCAGCGAGTAGCTGAACCGATGAACGCCCATGTCGCAGACGGGATCGGGGGCTTTCGGCGAGCGGAGCAGGCTGAGACGCAGCACGTTCCCGCGTGCATCGTGTCCGTACTTGCCGTCGTTGATGAGGGCCATGCCCTGGTCGCCTTCGCTCAGGTCAGCCCACTTTTGGGCGCAGACTTCGAACTTGCCGAGGTCCCAAGTCGTGTTGACGTGGGTCGGTCGCTCGACGTTGCCGAACTGGATTTCGTAGGTCGCCTTGGCGGCATTCACGTTCACAGGGAACGCAACCTTCAGCATCTTGTCGTCCTCGTGCCAATCGATTTCGGTGTCGAACCGAATGCCCGGCGTGGGGCCGAGCGAGATTCGCTGGACGATCTTCGACTTGCCGAAGCGCTTGACGATCTCAGCCGCGACTCGGACGGGGCCCTTCTCCACGATCTCGAAGCTTTCGCTTCGGATGAGGTCTTGAGCCGTCTCGAAGCTGAAGACGTCGACGTCCCAGGCGCTCCAGAAGAGGGGGTTGTCGTCGAGGAGTTGGAAGAGGTTGGCGAGCTTGCCCGGCTCCACGAATTCGGTGCCGTCTTCAAGGCTTTGGATCGAGGTGATGTTGCCGTGGTTGTCGAACCGCACGGCGATTTCGCCGTTCTCGATTCGGCGAGCCGAAGTTTTGAGGCGGCTCTTGACCGTCGGGGCGCTGTCGGTGAGGTCGCCCACGACCACGCTGCCGAGGGCAAACGGGGGCGTGGCGAAGATCAGCTTGCGCTCACCGAGGCCTTCGACGAGCTGAACCGGGAAGGCGTCGTCGCCGACTTGGAGGGCGGTCGGGACGGTTTCCGAGGTCCAAGGAATCGAGCCTTCGCTCACCATCGTGGCGTTTTGGAAGAGCGCCACCGGCTGGGCCGTGCCGCTGGTGTCGAGCTTGGAGCCGATGTTGGCGAGGCTCGTGGCGATGACCTTTTCGCCTGCCTCGGCAATCGCGGCATAGTCGCGGGCGCTGTCTTGGTAGACCTCGTTGACGCTGGAGCCGGGGATGATGTCGTGGAATTGGTTCAGGAGCACCAGCTTCCATGCCGCTTCCAACTCGTCGGCCGGGTAGCTCTCGGGGTAGGAGGGATCGAAGCAGGCGAGCAGCTCGGCGTCACGGAGAAGGAATTCGCTGACGCGGTTGCCCTTCTTGTTCGCAGCTTGGCTGGTGTAGGTGCCTCGGTGGAGCTCCAGGTAGAGCTCACCGACCCAGGTCATGAGGTCGCGCGAGCGGGCCTTGGCATCGCGGAAGAAGTCGATGGCCTTCTTGCCCGAGGCGATCTCTGGGTAGTTGGGAGCGAGGCGGCCTCGCTTCAGGAACTCGAGGTGGCGCTCGGTGGGGCCGCCGCCGCCGTCACCGAACCCGAAGACATAGAGCGATTGGTCGCTTCGACCATGGTCTTTGAAGTTCTTGACCGAATGGACAACCTCAGCTGGCTCGCAACTGGCATTGTAGGTGTCGGCGGGCGGGAAGTGGCTCCAGATGCGACTGCCGTCAATGCCTTGCCACCAGAACGTGTGGTGAGGGAACTTGTTGAACTGGTTCCAGCTTATCTTCTGGGTCAGGAAGTACCGGATGTTGAACTTGTTCAGAATCTGGGGCAGAGCGGCGGAGTAGCCGAAGACGTCCGGCAGCCACATGTCGTGGGTCTCGAATCCGAACTTCTCGCGGAAGTAGCGCTTGCCGTAGAGGAACTGGCGGATGAGGGACTCGGCCCCGGTGAGGTTACAGTCGGCCTCGACCCACATGGAGCCGACGGGTTCCCACTGCCCGCGAGCGATAGCGGCCTTCACGCGGTCGAAGAGGCAGGGGTACTCCTTCTCGAGCCACTCGTATTGGGAGGCCTGGGAGTGGACAAATACGTACTCCGGGTAGCGCTCCATGAGGCCCAGCTGGGTCGCCGTGGTGTGGGCCATCTTGAGGTGCGTGATTTCCAGGGGCCAGAGCCAAGCAGTGTCGAGGTGAGCATGGCCGACGGGCACGAGCGTGTGCTTGTATTCGCCATTGAGGCTGCCGAGGGCGTCCTTGACCAGCTTCTTGGTGCGGGCAAGAGCTTCGGGATGCTCGCGGGCGAAGAGATTGGCACCGTCGTTCAAGGCCCGCAGCAGGGTCGCATGGGCGGGGTCGTTTTGGTCCATCGTCTTGAGCAGATGGAGGGCGAAATCGAAGTCGTAGTAAAGGTCCTTGAAGTCAGGATCGATGACTACGATCTCTGCTCGGTCGACCTTCTCGCAGAGGGGCGTTCGCGGTTCCTCTTTGCCGTGGACGGTGGTTTGGGCGTTGCGCGTGTAGGCTTGGAGGATGTAGGTGAGCTCTTCGCCGCCTTTGGCGGGCTCGCCGGCTTGGAAACCTTGGCCCTCGAGCCAGCCGAAATCACTGTGCTCGACGTCCACGCCGCACCAGGGGGAGTTGTCCTTCCAGACGGTTCGCTCGCTGCCCAGTTCGGCGACAATCGCGAGTTTTTTGCCCGCGAATGACTCGGGGACGGTGCCGGTGAGGCGGAACCACTTGACGGTGTAGGCGGGGCCGTACTCAAAGCCCTTGGTGACGACCTGCCAGGGGCCAGCTTCGGCATCGCGCTGGTTTGAGGCGGGAGTGTCGTTGAATTCGATCTGGAGCGGGTGGCGCTCGCCGTAGATCCGGCTCTTGATCCCGCCGACAAACTGATCAATCCGGCGCTGGGTGAGGTCGGTGTGCTTAAGCATGGAAGGGGGCCAGTTTACTCAACTGTCCCCTTTTGGCGAGCCGTGGTTTTCCACCTCACACAAGCGGGCTTAGTTGCCGTCGGCAGCTTTCTTGCTCATGCCTTCTTTGGCGGCTTGAACTTGCTCGGGGGTGAAGTTGTTGTCGGATTTCAGTTGTGCACCCTTTTCTTCAGCGGGGGCGCTGCCTTGGCAGGCCCAAGCCATGGTCACGGCAAGCAGCAGAAGGGTCCATCGGATTGTTCGCATCATTGTCATAGCACCTTTCAAACCGCCCTACTATGGCCGATGGGACATTAAGAAGTCGTTAAGTCGGGGCGGGTTGCCAAAGGGATTGTGATGTGTGTGAAGGTTTGGTTAAGGCTTCTAGGGGTGCTTGGGTGATTAACTCCCCTTTAACACGGGCGGCTTAACCTGGCCACGCGATCCTTTCGCACGGAACCCAAAATGCCCAAACTAAAAGCTGCGTTTACGCTCATCGAACTGCTGGTGGTCATTGCCATCATCGCCATCCTTGCAGCCATCCTCTTCCCCGTGTTTGCCCAGGCGAAGGCGGCGGCGAAGAAGACCACCGACCTTTCGAACGTCAAACAGATCGGTACGGCCATGCAGATCTACGTCGGCGACTACGACGACACGACGCCGACCATCCTCGGGCCGCGCGGTGGAAACACCAGCTACCAGATCGACTGGTACACCCAGCTTTACCCTTATGTCAAGAACATGGATATGTTCTTCTCGCCCGGTCGCCGAACCGAGTTTGAGCTTGCCGGTGGCGACAACTGCGACGACAGCAACGGCGGCGAGCGATTCAATAAGAAGAATCAGTGCTTAGGTTACGGTTACAACTGGGGCTTCACCAGCGCGGCTTCGTCAGGTCTTGTTGGCGGCCGAACGAATACTCCGGAGTGGCGCGTGAACGCGGGCAAGAACCTCTCCGTGATCGATGCTCCGGCTCAGATGATCGCATTCGGCGACACCGGCGATAGCCCCCGCTACACGATCTGCGCGAACTACATCATTCAGTACTACGAAGCCAGCCTCAGCGCGCTGTTCTTCGGTGGTCAGCACAACCAGGCGTTCGTGGATGGCCACGCCAAGAGCATGCCCTACACGGCGGGTCTCTTCGCTGGTTCACTTCAGGTTGGTCTGCCCAAGGCCCGCACGAACGGATACATGTTCTGCGACAATCCTGATGCGCTCGACGCCAACGTCGGCATGACCTGCCGCCAGTACGTTGACCTGATTTACGACAACACGACCTACTTCACCAAGTGATGTTAGCCACCCTCCTGTGCTCTCTGGCCCTGCAATCGCAGGGCCAGGTGGCGGCGCCGATTGTGCCGCCATTTCAACAATTCGTGGTGATGGCGCATCGGGGCGACCACACGGCGGCACCGGAAAACACGCTCAAGGCGTTTCGTAACGCGATTAAGGTTGGTTGCGATTACGTCGAGATCGACCTACGCACCACCTCTGATGGAAAGCTCGTGATCATGCACGACCGGACGGTTGACCGCATGACCGATGGCAAGGGCGACGTCCGCAAGCTGACGTTTGCGGAGATTCGCAAGCTGAAGGTCATGGAGAAACGACATCCTGAATTTGGCACCGAGCGAGTGCCGACCTTTCAAGAGGTCCTGAAGCTTTGCCGGGGCAAGATCAACATCTATCTCGATTTCAAGGATGCCGATGTGCGGCAGACGTACGAGGAACTCAAGAAGGCGAAGATGTTGCGGTCCTTCATTGTCTATTGCGGCGGCGATGAGATTCGGCAGTGGCACGAAGTGGACCCGACCGTACCCGTGATTTACGACCAGCCGGATGATGTCAAGACGGCCGAGGCGATGAACGCCTGGCTCGATACCAAGCCGGGAATCTCGATTCTGGATGGCCCTTACACGACCCACAACAAGGACATGTCGTCGGCGGCCCAGGCGCGCGGAGTGCTGGTTTGGCCCGACATCGAAAACCCGGGCGAGAACCCGAAGCAGTGGGCGGATGCGCTCTCGCGAGGCGTCACGGGATTGCTGACCGACCATCCAGGCCGGTTGATTGAGTACCTGAAGGAAATCGGCAAGCGAAAATAAGTACTTTCGTCATATACTGATGGGGGTATGAGGGAGTTGGCGGTGGTGTTGGGGGCGCTGTACCTGCGTGGGTTGGCGCGCCCCTTTGCTTGTGGTCGGCGCGGCTGGCCGCGGGTGGATCATATCCTTCGGCGTTCGGGTTGCGGTTTGATCGAGGCGTCCTCCGTGCTGCGTGCTGGTGGCATGGAGACCGAGGCCCTGGTTTTGGATTCCCCTGGCGTTTTGGCTTCGGCCGAGGATCACTACGAGGCGGGTGCCTTTCTGACGGCGGCTTGTGCGGGCTATCCTGCTCGTTGGCTCCGGCTTGGGGTCGGTGCGCCGCCGGCGCTTTGGCAAGTGGGGTCTTCGCTCAATTCGTCGGCTTGGTCGCCGTCGATCACGGTGGTTGGGTCGCGGTCATTGTCCGGCGGCGAGGCGGCTTTCGCCCATGAGGTGGGCGAGTTGGCGGCGGCCTCAGGCCTAGTGCTGGTCTCGGGGGCGGCCCCGGGGGCCGATGTTGCCTCTCAGCGGTCGGCCTTGGCATCGGATGGCCGGGTGGTGGCGTTGTTGCCTTGCGGTGTTTCGGCGGGTTGGCGCGGGCAGGGTCTGGCCTCCACGGTCCTGAGTCTGTGCGCTCCTTGGGAGCCTTTCGCGCTGGTGCACGCCATGGAGCGCAACGCTCTGCTCTATGCGGCATCCCCTTGGTCGGCCGTGGTGGCGGTGCGTCGGGGCGAAGGGGGCACGTGGCACGGGGCCACTTCCGCTTTGAGGCGGCGTTTGGGCGGGTTGTTGGTGTTTGCTCCCGATGGGGTGGCCTCACCGGGTGGGGCTGCGTTGGTGGCGCTGGGGGCTCAGTCGGTGTCGTCAGCGTCGCAAGCCGTTGGGGCGGTGGTGGCGACGTTTGGGTCCTTCGGGTCCTTTGGCTCGGCTGGTTCGGATGGTGCGGGATTGTTTGGTTTGGTTGGGGTTGGCTAGGGTTAGGTTGGTTTGGGTCTAGTTCGGGTTCTGTTCGGGTTGGGTTGGGTTGGGTTTCGTTCGGGTTTTTTAGGGCTTTGCTCGGATTGGTTCGGGTTCGCTCGGGAGTTGGAGAGATTCCGCCGGGCCGGTTACGTGACTTCGGCCCGACCATCCTGAATAACCGGGCGACGAGGGCGACACTGCCCGCGCGAACGACCCCGAACCAACCGAACCACCCCGACCGCACCAAGCCCCCGAGTACAATTCCCGAAGTGAAAGCAATCTCGAAGGTCCGGCCCGGTCCCGGAGTTGAGATCGTCGAGGTTCCCGAGCCTTCGGTGCGACCCGGGACGGTGAAGATCAAGTTGGAGGCGGCCTCGGTGTGCGGAACCGACCTCCACATTTACAACTGGGACGCTTGGTCGGCCAAGCGCATCCATCCGCCCCGCATCATCGGACACGAGTTTTGCGGCACAGTCGTCGAAGTTGGCGAGGGTGTTGTTGATCGATCGGTGGGGGACTTTGTTGCGAGCGAGTCGCATATCACCTGCGGCACATGCCTCCAGTGCCTCCATGGCCAGGGGCATGTTTGCGTCAATACCCAGATTCTTGGGGTGGATGTTGACGGCGGCTTCGCGCCTTACGTCGTGATCCCGTGGGAGAATGCCCGGCCCACTAGTCGAGACGTCCCCCGGCACATTGCCGCGTTCCAAGACGCGCTGGGCAACGCCGTGCATACCGCGATGGCGGGGCCGGTGCAGGACCGCACGATTTTGATCACGGGTATGGGACCGATTGGTCTCTTCGCCGCGAGCATCTGCCGCACCTTGGGGGCGAAGGCGGTTTACGTGACCGAGAAGAGCCCCTACCGAATGCGCCTCGCTGAGGAAGTTGGCGTTGAGGCGATCCTTACCCCGGAGACTCCGGATGACGAGTTGACGCGCTTGGCTCCGCTTGGAGTGGATGCGACCCTTGAGATGTCTGGGCACCCCTCGCAACTGGATCTCGCGATCCGGCACACTCGCCCCGGCGGGCGTCTGTCGCTGCTCGGGGTCTACGCCAGCGAACTCGCGAACCTCGACATGAACATGGTGATCTTCAAGGGCCTCGATGTTCAAGGGATCGTTGGGCGCAAGCTGTGGGAGACATGGGACCAGATGGGGGCGCTTCTGGCGACGGGCAAGCTCAATCTGGAGCCAGTCATCACGCACCGCATGCATTACACCGAGTTTCAGGCCGCGATGGAGCTGATGAAGCGGGGCGAGGCGGGCAAAGTCGTCTTCTCGTTTGACGCCTAGAAACACCGCGAGCCAAACTTTTGCAACCGGATTGCGCCGTCGTGAGTACCATAATAGCGGAGAACCTCGGAATAGAGGTCTGCTCGGTACTTAGCGATGAAAATCAAACCAGCCGGAAAGATTGCGATCTTGTTAGTGGTCGTTGGTATTGCCTTTGGCATCTATCGTGCGGTCAGTGGGGGAGGCGGATTTAGCCTTGGCAATCTCGTCCCCGAAGCGGCAGTCCGATCTTCGACCGAGGTGAAGCGGATTGATCTCCCCGGCATCGACTCGACCGGAACCAGTACCAGCGCCAATGTGGCGATGCCGGGTGAAGCGGCGGGATGCACCGATCTTCCCGAAGTGCGCTTGCTTGGGTATGCGTGGAACGCGCACATGGGCCTTCACTTTGCCAACGGCGGGGCTCAGGCCACCAAGGGCAGCCTCATGTGCGCCAATGGCGTCAACCTGAAGTTTGGGCGACAAGACGACAACGCCAAACTCACGGAAGCTCTGGTTTCCTTTGCGACCGCCTATAGTCGCGGCGACAAGAACCCACGCGTCGGCGCGCACTTTGTGACCGTCATGGGCGACGGAAGCGCCGCGTTCTTGAAGGGTCTCAACGACGCCCTCGGTCGCCTCGGACCGGAATACAAGGCGAAGATCGTCGGCTCGCTCGGTTACTCCCGAGGTGAAGACAAGTTCATGGGGCCGCAAGAGTGGAAGGACAACCCTCGTGCCGCCATGGGCGGAGTGGTCGCGGGCGTTCTGCGCGATGGCGACTGGAACATTGCTCAGAAGTGGCTCGGCGACAACGGCCTGAAGACCAACCCAGATGAGAAGACGTACGATCCCGACGCGCTGAACTGGATCGCGGCGAACGACTACCTGGACGCCCCGGAGAAGTACATCACGGGTTACACCGAGACTCGCCCCGTCGTCCGCAACGGCAAGCGAACGGGTGAAACCAAGAAGATTCGCGTGGATGGCGTGGTCACTTGGACTCCCGGCGACGTGAACGTCGCGACCAAGAAGGGTGGTTTGGTCTCGATCGTCTCGACAAAGGAGTACAGCTCCCAGATGCCCTGCGTGGTGATCGGTATCGACAAGTGGATGCGCGAGAACCGCCCGACGGTCGAGGGTCTGCTCCTCGCCGCCGCTCAGGGAGGCGATGCGGTGAAGGGTAGCCGCGAGGCACTCCGCCGGGGAGCGGCCGTCAGCGCCAAGGTTTACAACGAGGCTTCGGCCGATGCGGCTTACTGGGAGAAGTACTTCATCGGGACGGTCCAGAAGGACCCTACCGGCCTAGATGTTGAGCTGGGCGGTTCGTCGGCCAGCAACCTCTCCGACATGCTCCTGACCTTCGGGCTTCTGCCCGGGTCTTCGAACCTGTTCGCAGCGACCTACACGGTCTTCGGCAACACGGTCGTGGCCCAGTACCCTGACCTTGTCCCCAGCATTGCCACGGCCGAGCAGATTCAAGACCTTAGCTACCTTAAGGCGCTGGCCTCAAGAGCGGCGCCCGACGTGCTAAACCGCGCTCCGATTGCGGTGCCTACCTTGCCCAAGGGTGAGACGATTCGCAACGTCGTGAGCCGACGCAACTGGAACATCCAGTTTGAATCGGGCCGGGCCGCGTTCTCGCCTTCGGCGGCGAGGACTTTGCAGTCCTTGCGGCAAGACCTGCTGATTGCCGGTGGTACGGTCATTGAGATTCAGGGCCACACCGACAGCGTGGGCGACCCCACGGGCAACATGAAGCTGAGCGAAGATCGCGCCTTCGCCGTTCGAAACTGGCTGATGAAGCAATCTTCGCGGAACTTCCCCGAGAGTCGCTTCCGTGTCTACGCCAAGGGCCAAACCAACCCGGTCGCGAGCAACTCGACCGCAGAAGGCCGAGCCAAGAATCGCCGCGTTGAAATCGTCATCGGGACCACACGCTAACTATGAGATCATTCTCCGCCCCCAGGTGGACTTCGTCCCTGGGGGCGATTTTTGCCCCCAATGCCCTGGTCCCTTCGGGGGCCATGAGGGTGCTCATCGCGATCCAGGTCGCGGTGCTCCTTGGCCTTTGGTTTGCTTCGCCATTTAAGGTGCTGCCGTACCCCCAAGAGGTCATTGCCTCAATCTCCGATCTCTACATGAATCGAGGGCTTGGGCGAGAAGTGCTCACGAGCTTCACCCTGAATCTGCAGGCGCTGGCGATCAGCACGGTGATTGCGCTTGGGCTTGCTTATCTCACCGTGATTCCGTTCTTCCGTCCGCTGGTGCTCGCGCTGAGCAAGGGCCGTTTTCTTAGCCTCACTGGGTTCAGTGCCGTTTTTACATTGATGGTGGGGGGTGGGCAAACCCTGAAGCTCACTTTGCTGGTCATTGGCATCACGGTCTTCTATGTGACTTCGATGGCGGCGGTCATTGCCGAGATCCCGAAGGAAGCCTATGACCATGCGCGCACCTTGCGGATGAGCGAGTGGCGGACGGTTTGGGAAGTCGTGATCCTGGGCACCGCGGACCGGGCGCTCGAAGTGCTCCGGCAAAATGCCGCGATTGGGTGGATGATGCTGACGATGGTCGAGGGCATTTCGCGATCGGAGGGTGGCGTGGGCGCGCTCCTCTTGAACCAATACAAGTACTTTCGGCTCGCCGACGTGTTCGCGATCCAGATCGTGATCTTGCTAGTCGGCTTGCTGCAAGACTACGGCATCGAGGGAACGCGAAGGCTTCTTTGCCCCTACGCTTACCTGACCTTGGAGCGCAAGAAGTGATTCCTTACTCTGAACTTGGCAAAGTGCTCCTAAGGGGGGAAAGCCTGTCGCTTTCGCTTGGAGGGCGACCGGTCCTGCGGGACGTAAACCTTGAGATACGAGACATCCTACGCCCAGGCCTGACCCAAGGGCAAATCGTTGGTTTGCTTGGCCCTTCCGGCATGGGCAAGACCCGCCTGTTTCGCATCCTCGCTGGATTGGATGAGCCAGACTCGGGCCGCGTCCTGATTGGCGAAGATCAGAAGCCAGTGGAGCGCGGCATGGTCGGCGTCGTGGCTCAGCAGTACCCACTGTTTCAGCATCGAACGGTGATGGGAAACCTGCTGGTCGCCGGGCGCCAGGCTGGCCTCACCGGATCAACGGCGTCGGACAAAGCGGAGAATCTTCTCAAGCGGTTTGGCCTTGAGGGCGAAGGGGGCAAGTTCCCAAGCCAACTCTCGGGTGGTATGCGCCAGCGGGTCGCGATTGCTCAACAGTTCATGTGCAGCGAGCACTACCTGCTCATGGATGAGCCATTCTCCGGTTTGGACCTCAACGCCATCCATGCTATTTGCGAGTTCATAAGCGAAGTTGCGGCGACGGATGAAAAACATACATTCATTGTTGTGACGCACGACGTCGCGGCTGCGCTCGAAGTGTCGGATACGATCTGGGTGCTTGGTCGCGACCGGGATGAGAATGACCAGATCATCCCCGGTGCTCGGATTCAACAGACCTACAATCTGATTGAGCGGGGATTGGCGTGGCAATCCGATGTTGCGAACCTGCCCGAGTTTAGCGAAATCATGCGCGAAATCCGGGCGACGTTCCCTCGCCTTTGATGGTGGCTGGTTCAACGGAACCGCGTGTGCGGTAACTTAATGATTCTTCCCCGACCATGAAAAAGCGCCAACTCCTTGCCGCCCTACAGGAACCCTGGAACACCGTTGGCATGGCGGCGGCGATTGGTATTTCGGCGGCGACGCTGAATCCTCTGCCCTTCTTGATCGCGCTGGTCGCGGAGGCGGCCTATCTGCTTTTCGTCCCGGACAGCAAATGGTACGAGGCGCGGCTGAGTGCGCGTTACGATGCCGAGGTGAGCCAACGCATTCGCGATTTGGCGAGCAAAATTTTCCCTTCGCTGGCCGATACAACCAAATCTCGGTTCGTCCGCCTCCAACAGCTTCGGACCCAAATCGATGGAGTCGAATTTGCGGGGAAGCACTGGTTCCGTGAAGTCCTGCGCAAGCTGGATTACCTGCTCGAAAAATTTCTCCTCTTCGCAAGCAAGGAGGTCCAGTTCCAGAATTACCTGCGCTCGGTTCTGCAGGATGTCGAGAAGGCCATTCCGCAAGTAAGCGATGGCCCGCCGCCGATTCGAAGCCGCTCGCGCCGGAATGTGGAGTACGACGTCACCCCCACCATCGACGAAGCATGGGTGCGACGGACGGTCAAGAGCGTGCAGGAGGACTATCAGGAAGAGATTGACAAGCTCGATGGTCTGATCCGGAGCGACGAGAACCTCCACAACCAGGCGATTCTGGAAAAGCGAAAGGAAGTCCTCGCCCGTCGCAAAGAATATGTCGCCCAGATCGGCGATATCCTGACCAACCTGAAGCACCAGTTGAGCCTCATGGAGGACACGTTTGGACTGATCAACGACGAGATTCGGGCACGCTCGCCGGAGCAGGTGCTCGCCGATATCGAAGACGTGGTGTTCCAGACAAATGTACTGACCGAGACCCTCAACGCGGTTTCGCCGTTTGACGAAATGGCCCATGCGCCGGGAGCTTCCAAGCTCTACGAACTTCCCCCCTCGAACCCCCTATGAGCCTGCAAAAGAACCTTAAGAAAGCGGCTGGACTCTTCTTTGAGTTTGCTCCCGAAGATGAAAGCCAAGCCTTGACCGAGACCCCCGTGGTTGCGGCAGCGCCGGTCGCGCCGACACCCGTGATCACCAAATCGGTGGAGCAGATCGTGCGCGAGACGCCGGGGCCGAACTTGGATCAGATCAAGGTCGAAGCCCCGGTGGAGCCGGTGATTGGGGCCGATGGGGTCATCCATTTCGAATCGATTTACCAGTTGGCCAAGATCCAACCGGCTGCATTTGGGGCTGAGCAGCTTTTGGACCTGCTCAACTCTCTGCCAACTGAGCTGCCGCTGGCGACGAAGCGGGCGACAGTGAAGGTCACCCTCGGGGCGATGGGGACTTCGATGGGCGTGACTTCGGAAACGATCGTCGCCGATGCCTCGCGCAAGCTCGCGGCTCTGGCGGCTTATGCGAAGAGCTTCGAAACGCAAGTGACGGAGTACACGAGCAAGGCCGAGTTGGAGATCATCAGCCTGGAAGCGCAGATTCAGGAGAAGCGGGCGCGCATCGAGGATGCGAAGTCGAAGCTGGGGTCGCTGACCCAGGCGTGTACGGTGGAATCGGATCGGATCGACGATGTCCTGGAGTTCTTCAGCCTGGATGTCGCACCGTCGAAGTACGCGGACCCGGCCTAAAGGTTCACGAACCACTCGTGGACGCGGCGGTCATCGGTTAGTTCGGGGTGGAAGGACGTCCCGACGATGTTGCCTTGGCGCACGGCAACGACTTGGTCATCGCGCCGCGAGAGGACTTCGACACCTGAGCCCATCGTGGTGACGATGGGGGCGCGGATATACACCCCGAGAACGGGCTCGCTGAGACCAGCGAATTCCACCGGCTCTTCGAAGCTATGGACTTGGGCCCCGAAGGCGTTGCGGCGGACTTCGATGTCGAGCAGACCGAGCGTGTATTGGTCGACCCGTCCCTCAACGGAGCGGGCGAGCAAGATCATGCCCATGCAGGTGCCCCAGATCGGCATTCCCGCTTGACTGGCCCGGACCAAGGCGTCCCCGAGTCCAAATCGCTGCATGAGGAGGCCGACGGTGGTACTTTCGCCGCCGGGCAGGATCGCGCGGTCGACAAGGGCGAGGTCTTCGGGAGTTCGTACTTCGAGCCCTTCGATTCCCAGAGCCCGTAGCGAGTCCAAGTGCTTGGCAAAGTCGCCTTGAATTGCAATCACGCCGACTCGCATGGCGGGAGTTTACCGAGAGTGGGGCGCGGTCCAGTACAATAGGGAGGTTGCCCGCCAGCGCCTTGAGATGCGGCAACGCCAAATTATCATGCTAAGAGCAGGCATTGTGGGGCTCCCGAACGTCGGGAAATCGACCCTTTTTAACGCGGTGGTCGCCAATGCAAAGGCGCAAGCAGCGAATTTTCCTTTTTGCACCATCGAGCCGAACGTGGGCATGGTGGCGGTGCCGGATGAGCGCCTGGAGGTCCTCGCCAAGATCAGCGGATCGGAGGAAATCCTCCCCGCTCGATTCGAATTTGTGGACATCGCGGGCCTCGTGAAGGGCGCAAGCCAAGGTGAGGGCTTGGGCAACAAGTTCCTCGCCAACATCCGCGAAGTGGACGCGATCATCCATGTGGTGCGCTGCTTTGAGGATGCGGATATCATCCACGTCGCTGGGTCGGTTGATCCCGACCGTGATATTGGGATCATCAACATCGAGCTTGCTCTCGCCGATATGGGGACGGTTGAGCGTCGATTGGACCGCGCCCGCAAGGACCTCCGGACCAAGAAAGAGGCTCAGATCGAGATCGACGCGCTGGAAAAGATTCTTCCCAAGCTCGAAGAAGGCATCCCCGCCCGGACGGTGCACCTTACCGAGGACGAGGCGCTATCGGTCAAGGGTCTGATGCTCCTGACCCTGAAGCCGGTGATCTACGCCACCAATGTGGCCGATGCGGACCTTGCCACCGGGAATGCCCACGTGGAGACGGTGCGCAAGCTCGCCGCCCAGGAGGGGGCTCAGGTGGTCATCATCTCTGCTCAAGTGGAAGCAGAGCTGACCGAGCTTGATGAGGCGGATCGGCAGGAGTTTCTCGAGTCGCTGGGAGTGACGGAAGGGGGGCTGAAATCCCTAATCCGAGCCACCTATGATTTGCTAGGATTACAGACCTACTTCACGACCGGGCCGAAGGAGACGCGAGCCTGGACCATCCATCGGGGCATGAGCGCGCCGCAGGCGGCGGGCGTTATCCACAGCGATTTCGAGCGTGGATTTATCCGGGCGGAGACGGTCGGCTACCAGGACCTGGTTGATGCGGGCTCAAACGCCGTGGCGAAGGAGCGGGGTCGGGTGCGCAGTGAAGGTCGTGACTATATCGTCCAAGAAGGCGACGTCATGCTTTTTAGATTCAATGTCTAAGCGAGATTGGGCTTGCGCTGTGATACTCTGACTTTGTCGTGGTCACTTTCAAAGTGAAATCGGCCGTCGGATTTCTGACGAGGCTCGTGCTCCTGATCAGTGTGGTCTTCGCGACGACACTGATCGGACCGCAGACGAATGCGTGCGCGACGCAGCTCCAGGTTTCCGTCCCGGCGAAGTGCTCCCTGCCATGCTGTCGCGTTGGCAAGGTCACGAAGGCTCCTTGTTGCTCGCCTCAGACCAAAGTCTGCACGATCACGAAGGGCACCTGCCGATGTCCATCGGATATCCAAAGTGGACTACCGACCACTCCGCCGACGAAGTTTTCCTTTGATGCCCCGAGCGCGATTGTCTTGCCGAGTTCGGTCAGTGTCGTTGCTTCGGTTACGTGGGTCGCAAGCTCGCCGATAGTCTCTGGATCGCGGGCGCCGCCGCCCTGGTTCGTTGCTGAATGTGCGCAGCCGCGCGCCCCGCCTCTGAGTTGAAACAGTCGCCATTGGCTGGCCCGCATCGTGGGTAGCCCCTGATTGGTACCACAAACTCGGAGTATCTAATGTTCAAATCACTCGCAATCAGCCTTGCTCTTTTCCTTGCTGTCGCCGCTTCTGCCGTGGGAACCCCCCAGACCAAGACCGGTGGCCAGAGTGCTGGCGTGAAGTGTTGCCAGGCAGGCAAGGCATGCTGCAAGCCGGGCAGCGGATGCTGCAACATGGCCAAAGGCGCGAAGTCGTGCGGCAAGAAGGGAAGCAAGTGCTGCAAGGGCGGCGCGTGCTGCGGAAAGTCGAAGTCCGCAGATTCTTGCTGCAAACTCGGCACTTCGTGCTGCAAGCCAGGCAGTCCCTGCTGCGCTAAGTAACACGTCAAGCGAAATGCGCCCCGGCCAGCGGCCGGGGCGCATTTTTGCTTAGCGGATATTGAAATACTTCGCGCTGGGATGGTGGACGATGATGGCGCTGGTGCTTTGCTCGGGGACGAGCATGAATTCTTCGCTGAGGGTGAGGCCGATATCTTCGGGCTCTAGCAATCGGAAGAGTTTGGCTTGGTCCTCCAAGTTCGGACAGGCGGGGTAGCCAAATGAGTAGCGCGCGCCGTGATATCGGGCACTAAAGAGGAGGCGCATCTCGTCCGGCTCTTGGTCGGCAATGCCCATCTCGCGCCGAATCTGCTGGTGCCAGTACTCGGCGAGGGCTTCGGCGGTTTCGACGCCCATGCCGTGGGTGTAGAGGTAGTCCTGGTAGTCGCCCTTGGCGAATAGCTCGCGCTCATGCTCGCTGACTTGCTCTCCAACCGTGACGATATGGAAGCCGACGACGTCTAGCTCGCCAACTGGTCTAAAGAAGTCGGCAAGGCACTGTCGCTTGCCATCGCGCTGGCGCGGGAATCGGAAGCGCTCCCGTTCGGTTTTCTGGTCTTCGTGGTAGATGATGAGGTCGTTGCCTTCGGAGGCGCACCAGAAATAACCCCACTTCACCTTGGGCCGGAGGATCGTGGCGAGTTCGCGCTGGAGGCGATCGAAGATTGGACGGGCGGTTTCTTCGAGGTAGGCGCTGAACTCGATGTTGCCCATCGATTCACCCCGCTTGAATTGCCACTGGCCCCGGAACAGAGAGACCGGATTGATGTATTTGTAGAGCTCGAAGATGTCGAACTTAGTGTGTCGACGTGCGCCGTAGAAGGGAAGCACCGGGATGCTCGGGGCGGCCTCGGTCTCGCTGGTGACGCCATCGAAGACGTACAGGGCGGGGTCAAGTTCGTCCACGCGGTGGCTGGTGACGCGGGGGAATTCGGGCTCGTCAGCTTCGGGTGCTTCGCTCAGTTCGTGGCTCCCGAGGTCGCCCATGATCTTGAGGCCTTCGAAGGCATCCTTGGCGTAGTAAACGCTGCCGCGATAGACCGCTCGGAGGTCCTGCTCGACGTAACCACGGGTAAGGGCGGCACCGCCGAGGATCACCGGGATGTGGTGGAGGTTGCGGTCGTTCATCTCGATCAGGTTGTCGCGCATGATGACCGTACTCTTTACCAGGAGCCCGCTCATGCCGATGACGCCACACTGGTGTTTTTGGGCGGCCTCGAGGATCGCGTTGATGGGCTGCTTGATGCCGATATTCACGACGCGGTAACCGTTGTTGGTTAGGATGATATCGACAAGGTTTTTGCCGATATCATGGACGTCACCGGCCACGGTGGCGAGGAGGATGGAGCCTTTCTCGGAGCCCTCTTCCTTTTCCATTAGGGGTTCGAGGAAACGGACGGCCGCCTTCATGACCTCCGCACTTTGGAGCACGAAGGGGAGCTGCATCTTGCCGGAACCGAACAGCTCGCCGACGGTCTTCATGCCGTCGAGAAGCACGTCGTTGATGATGGCAAGGGGCGGATGCACGACGAGCGCGCGCTCAAGATCACGCTCCAGGTGCTTCTTGATTCCGTCGATGATGTGCTTTTTGAGGGCGTCGTCGACGGAGAGGCCGTCGAAGGGGTCCCCGGCCGAGGATGTCACTTTGACATTCTCGAACCGGGCCATGAGGGCTAGCAGCGGATCGTAACTACAGACCCGTTCCTCGCTCTGGTTCGACATTGGCTCGTTTAGGATACCAGCGAAGTTATCGCAGGGCTTGTTCGAGGTCGTCGATGAGGTCCTGAGGGTCTTCGACGCCGACGCTGAGGCGCAACAGAGTGGGCGGGATGCCACGCTCGACGCGCTGGGCTTCCGTCATCGTGGCGTGCGACATCAGCGGCGGGTAGGCGACGAGCGACTCGACGCCGCCGAGCGATTCGGCGAGCAAGAAGACGCGGAGGGACTCGGCGACTTTGCGGGCGAGTTCGACGGTTTCGAAGTCGACGGCGAGCATTCCGCCGAAGCCATTTCGCATCTGTCGCTTGGCGGTCTGGTGGTCGGGGTGCTCGATGAGACCCGGATAATGCACACGGCTCACCTTAGGGTGAGCCGCGAGAAATTCTGCAACCGCCATGGCGTTGCGACAATGGGCGTCCATGCGACAACCGAGGGTCTTGACGCCGCGCAGGGTGAGCCAGCAGTCGTAGGGCGAGGGGTTGTTGCCGACCATCTTGATGTATTCGTAGATCAGGTTTCCGATCTCTTCGTCATTGGTGATGGTCGCGCCGCCGATTACATCGCTGTGGCCGTTGATGTACTTCGTGGTGGAGTGTATGACGATATCAACGCCAAAATCCAGCGGGTTTTGGAGAGCGGGCGAGGCAAAGGTGTTGTCGAAGACGACGGTCAGGCCAGCGCTCTTGGCGACCTTGGTGACGGCGGCGATGTCGCAGACGCGGAGGTTCGGGTTGGCGGGCGTCTCGAAGATGAGCATCTTCGAATCGGGGCGGACGTGCTCGAGGATCGAAGACGGATCGTGGGCGCAGAACATCGTGGTTTCGATGCCGTAGCGAGGCAGAAGCTTTTCGGCGAGGCGGAAAGTGCCGCCGTAGATATCGGTCGCCATCAACAGGTGGTCGCCTTTCTGGAGCAAGCTGAACGCGCCCATGATGGCGGCCATTCCGCTGGAGACCACGCTGGCGTACTTGCCATTTTCGAGCGCGGCGATGACGCCTTCTAGCGTTTGGCGATTGGGATTCTGGCATCGGGAGTAGTCGATGCACGGAATATTGTCCAGATCAATCCACTGGAAGGTGGACGATTGGTACAGGGGCTGGATCACCGAGCGGTGAAGGGGCTCGGGGTCTTGGCCAACCCGAAGTGCCTTGGTCGCGAAACGCATCCAATAATGTAGCACCCTGGACCCTGGGAATGGGTTCGCCGAACTGGCCGTCCACGAAGAAAATTAGGTGATTCCAGCCAGATTGTGCCTATTCATTGGCTGCTTTGCGAAGACACGCATCTTGGTCAATGCGGAGCCCATGGAGGCTGGCTTCGAACAGATTGGTCGTCGCTTCGAGGTGGACAAGCTGGTGATGACCCATGGAGAGGTCGGCCAAGCTAGCGGCGAAGCGCTCGTGGGTCTCGCGGTAGGATCGCTGGGCTTCCCAGATTTCCACGAGAGTTTCCCTGGCTTCCGCTTGACCGAGGGCGCGCGGGTCGCCACCGAACTGCAAGACACCCCAGCGGGCGGGACGGTGCATGTCGACCACGAGTTGCGGCGACCAGACCCAATTCTCCTCCGGGCGATTGGGCGCTTTTTGGTAACTCCCATCGGTGATATCCACGTGCCATTGCACACGGGAGAAGTTGATCCGCCACAGATCGCCGGGCAGCGGAGGGCAAGCGGCTCCACGACAGATTTGGCTGAAGGCTCTCCAGGGAATGGCGATCTCGACGGTCCAGCCGGTGTCGGTGTCGGAAGGGTCGTTCAGGGTGCCATTCAGCCGGACGGCGGTCCGGATGCCATGCAGTTCGAATCCATCTATGGCGGCCCCGCCCGCTCGATAGGGCTTGGTGAGCAAGAGGTCCCAGGTTGTGTTCAGGGCGTTGATTTCAAGCTCGGCGTAGAGGCACTGGTCGCCGTCCGGGTCGATGAACACCTCGAAATCGTTGTCTTGGAAGATCACGGAATCGTGTTCGGTGAGGGTTGCCCACAGGTGGGGTTCTTCCAACTCGGCCGCGATATAGAGCGCTTCGTCGCTGAAAGCCATCTTGGCTCGGGTTCGATACCAAGGCTTGGCCCCGGCACCGCCGAGGATATCGACGAAGTCCTCGGTCCAGGGCACGGGTTGCCACACGGCTTTCTCGAGGTCGCCATCGATTGGAAATCCGGCCACCACCGGCAAGCACTGGTAGTGGCGAATGGCATCAGTTCCGGGCAAATTCGCCCCCATCGACGTCCCACTGGTTGCCGAAGAACCCGGCCATTCTGACGCCAGCGGATCCCTCCCGGAGCATCTCGGGGCCGTAAACCATCAGATCGGGCATTCCTGCCCCAGAGACGAAGAATGGCGAGCGATCCGTGAGGCGCATGCCGGTTAGACCGGTGCCACTTACCACGCCGACGGAGGCGTTGGCAGTTTTTGGCCGCGGGTAGATGAAGAGGACCGCGAATTCGCTACTCGCGAATTTTCGGCTGCCGACTGTCACTTCGCCTCGGCGCACTTGGACCGGGCTCTTGGCGAGGAGGAGGTTCCAGGCCGAGTTGGTGGTGGCATTGCCATAGAGCAGGACGTTGCGCTGATCGGGTCGGGCCTTCAGGAACGCTTGGTCGGTGATGACATCGACCGAGCCATTGCCGCGATACCATAGGGTTTCGGCGTCGTAGCGGGCCTTGGCGGCGGCCCAGGCATTCTCCTCGGGAGTTCCTTGGGTGCCGACGACGAAGCAGACTCGATTCCGGAAGACGTCTTTGAACCCACCCGAGCGGCCGGGGTGCTTCTCTTCTGTACTTGGGGCGCTGACGAAAGCCCACCTTCCGTTGGTCTTGGCGAGGTGGACCTTGCCGCCAGCGGGCCAGGCGGTCTGGATCGAAGGCGAGTCATCGAGTTGCACCTGGACGCTTGAGGACTTGGCAAGGGCGTCGAGGCCGAGGGTCAAGCGGGCGACATTCTCGGTTGTTCCGGTGATCTTGGCTTCGCTGGGTTTGGCGGTAAGTTGGGCTCCGCTGCGCACCCATTGCTTGTCCTGTTGAACAATGGTCACCCATAGGTTTCGGGCGGAAACGCCGGGGTTCGCGGTTACGAACCGCACGGAAGTGGTCGCGCTCGGCTTGGCTATTGCGCGTCGGCTGAACATGCCGAAGATCGGGGCCCAGTCGACACAGCGGGCGCCGGGCTCGTTGCCTTCGCTCCACCAGTGGCCCGCACCTTTTTGCTCGTGCCAGCCGAGGTCGGGGTGGTCGCTAAGTTCGCTGCGCATGGTCCGGGCTTCGGTGACGGGCACGTTGTCGTCGGCGTCACCGTGGAGTACGTAGATTCCCTGCTGGTAGTAGTTGGACTTGAGGGCGAGGGTGTCGCTGGCCGACGAAGCTCGGCGCAACATCGCTTCCATTGGTCGGCTGAGGTCGTACTGGCCGCCTCCGGCGTAGGACCAGAAGCTCACCCATCCCGCGCTCGGGGCCACGGCGGCAAAGCGGTCGGGGAAGTGAACTCCGATCTGCCAAGAGCCGTGACCGCCCATCGAGTGGCCGGTCAGGTAGGTTCGGCGGGGATCGGTTCGGAATTCCCGCTGGGCATGATCAAGGACTTCGAGGGCATCGAGGCGGCCAATGTCTTCCCAGTCGAAACCGTAGGGGCGTCGGTTAGTCGGGGCGACGATATAGCCCCAATTCTTCGGGGCGTAGGCCTCCGCCTGGCCGAGACCCTCGACGCTGGCGCCGTGGAGCGAAAGGAAGAGCGCTTGGCTGGGGGCGGGCTTCGAGGACGGCTGGACTCCGTAGTACTGGGCGCTGCCGTCGATTTCGCTTTGGAAGGTCCGCTTGTAGCTCTCGCCTGCCTTTCGCTTTCTCAGGGTCAGAGTGTTCGCGTCGATTTCCTCGCTTTGGCGATAGAGGCGGAGGGTCACTTTCTCGGCGACGTTGGGAAGTTGGATGGCGAACTTGCGCAAGGTCAATTTGCCGACAGGCCCCAGGGTGGTCTTGACCTTCTTGCCCGCCGATTCGGCCACGACCCGGAGGTCGCCGAGGCTCGACTCGGTGGCGTTCACAACGACGACGCCCGCCCACAGGTTGCCCTTCACGGAAGGGACGAGGTCGGGTAGGGTGGCATCGCGGAGATCAAAGAAGACTGGCTTGGTGGGAGGGACCAACTGGGCGCTGAATCGGCCACGGCCGCACGAGAAAAGGAACGAGTTGGTGCCTTTATTCAGCTTGACGGGGAGGCCGACATAGCCGAATTGGTAGGGATCCCCGCCGCGAGGCTCATTGTTGACATAGGCCACCGATGCGCCGGTGGCTTGCAGAATCATTATCGCGGGCGAAACCTGTTTGACCTCGCTATACACGTAGCCACCGCCAAGCTGGGGGCCGGAGAAGCTGTTGTCAGCGCCGGCGGTCAGGGTGTCCCATGTCTGGGTACCGAGCTTTTCCCCAGCTTTCGGACTCACCGTTTGGCCGGTGGCGATCATTGCCTCAATCGGGTCTGTACGCAAGATGGATCGGCGGTTGCCAGGTGTTCGCGCAGCCACAACCTGCTGGAAGATGATAGGCTTGGAGGCACTGGTTTGTCCCAAGATATGGCCTGCAAGGCCAGGGAGGAGGAAAAGCATTCCGCCAGTTTAACTCGTGGCCGTACTGAGTTCGCTGGAGACTCGCTCGATTCGCACTTTTTGGATTCGGCGGCCATCGGTCTTGGTCACGGTGAACCGCATGCCTTCTTCCTCAATCCACTCTTCGGCTTGGGGTTGACGACCGAAGAGGCCGAAAACATAGCCACCGAGCGTGTCAAATTCTTCACTTTCCAGGGTGGTACCGATCTCGTCGTTGACGTCATCTAGGTGGGTCTTGCCATCGATGACGTGGCCGCGCTCGGTGGCGACCACGGCGGGTTCCTCGTGGTCGTATTCGTCTACGATATCGCCGACAAGTTCCTCGACGATGTCCTCGATGGTCACGATGCCCGCCGTGCCGCCGAATTCATCTTGGACGATAGCGAGCTGGGTCCGGTGAGATTTCATCTCCGTCAGGAGCTCGTGGAGGTCCTTGCTTTCGGGGATGAAGAAGGCGGGGCGCATGAGGGTGCGCAGGTTCACTTCTTCGTTCTTGTTGAGGACGGCGACGAGGAGGTCTTTGGCGTGGACGATGCCGACGATTTGGTCGTCGGTCTCTTCGTAGAGCGGAATGCGCGAATGCCCGGTGCGGTGGATCAGATCGAGGACCTCGGTCACGGTGCTCTTGAGCGGGAGGGCATCGAGGTCAACGCGGGGCGTCATGATCTCGCGGGCGACGGTGTCATTAAAGTCGAAGACGCTGTGGAGCAGTTCTCGCTCGTCGGATTCGATTTCACCAGACTCTTCGGCTGTCTCCACCAGGGTTTTGATCTCTTCTTCGGCGAGGTTGGAGGAATCGAAGGAGGCTTTGCCGCCGAAACGGGCGGTGATGAGCCCGGCGAAGATGGCCACTACCTTGGCGGGCACGGCAAGCAGTACGGTGCTTAAGCGTACGAAGCGATAGAGCCGGAGCAAGACACGGTGGGGGTGGAGCAGGGCCAGGCTGCGGGGGATCAACTCACCGGCAACGAGATTGACGAGGAGCACGGGGATCGCGATGAGCAGCGCTGCCAGCAGCAGGGGACCGTAACCCGGGGTGAGGCCGCCTGACTTGGTCAGGTTCTGCGCGAGCATCGGCGCGGGTAGGAACGCGAGAAAGATCAGGGCGAAGTTGCAGAAGTGACTGCCGAGGGTGCAGGCGGCGCGGCTTCGGAGTTGGTCGTCAAAAAGAATCTGCAGGCGGGCACCGGCGGTCGGGCTGGCGTCGCGGACCGCGCGCAGATGGCCGGGGCGCAGAATCTCAAGGGCGGCCTCGGATGCCTTGAATGCGGCGTTGAGAAGGATGAAGCCGAAGACGGCGAAGATGGGCGAATACTCGCCCAAGGGGTTTTCGAGGGGGACGGCAGAAACTTGGGCGACCCCGGGAAGACCGTTGCCAAGGAGGCTGAACGAGACCAGCCCGGCGGTGACGAGGGCGATCACGCTCCGGTCGGAGGTGTTGCGCGGGTCGAGCTTGGCGCGTTTGGCAGGCTTCATCGTGGCATCACCGAGAACACCGCGAGGGCGAGAACAGTGCCGACTCCGGCGCCAAGCGAAAGCTCGGCAATCGAGTGGATTTTGGCTTCGTACCGACTTTGGGCGATGATGCCTGCGAGCAGGATCGCAATGGCGGAGGTGAGGGCGCTTTCGGTGAGAAAAATAGTCGAAACCGCGAAGAAGAAGCCGTAGGCGGCGTGACCACTGACTAAGCCGCCGCGCAGTATCTGCCCTCGCTTGCCGAGGCCCTTGCCGATGACGACGATGACAAACACGACCACGGAACCAAGACCCAGGCGTGGGACAGGGCCGAGGCCGATGCCGTCGGAGGTCAGGTTGATCTTGATCGCTTCCCAGTTGCCCTCGCCCAGGAAGAGCAGGCCAGCGACGGTGAGGGCCATGATGGTCGTGAGCAGAACCGCACCGGCGGAGATATCCTTGGCGAACTTGGCGAGGGGGTGATAGGTGGGCTGGACCAGATCGACAGTGGCCTCGATGGCGGAGTTGAACATTTCGGCCACGACCACGAGCGAGACAGTGAACAAGAGAACGAGCATCTCGCGCTGACCCAGGTTCATGAACATCCCGAGCAGGATGATGATGAGCACCACGTAGAGGTGGAAGCGCATGTGCCGCTGGGTGCGGAAAGTGAAGACGACGCCGCGAAACGCAACGCGGAACGGATCGAGGAGCCCAGACTTCTTTTGTAGGCTCAAACTGGGGCCTCCAACGAGTGCAGCGAGGACCAACTGGGGTCGGCGGGGAGCCCGAGGCTTACGGCGACTTCGTTCATGTGCGCGATCATGGCGTCGCGCTCGGCGTCGGTCTCGTCGTCGAACCCGGCAAGGTGGAGCGCGCCGTGGATGGCGAGGTACGTGATCTCCAAAGCCACGGGAATCTTGCGGGCGCGAGCCTGGCGCAAAGCGGTTTCTCGTGAGATGGCGATGTCGCCCAAGGGCTTGGCGCTATCGTCGAGGTCTTCGGGAAAGTCCGCGGCGGGAAAGGTGAGGACGTCCGTGGGTTCGTCGATTTGGCGGTAGGTGCGGTTAAGCTCACGTATGCCTTCATCGGTGGTGATGAGGACAGACACGGAGCCTTGGAGGTTGCCAAAACGGGCAAGGGTGGCCAGGATAGCCCGCTTGATTTCGCCGGATGCCGTGCGGCGTCCAGCTTCGTTCACGACCGCGACAGATGCTCGACTAGGGGGTTCCATAGTGGGGGCAAGATGTTTGCGCGGATGTCCACGGCAGACCGCAAATAGTTGCGGGCATCTTGCAAATAGAAACCCTCATCCCGGTGGGACGAGGGTTCGTAGAGCCTGAGGGCGATGAAGAGTTCACGGCTGATGACTTCAGGTCGTGGTTACTGTCGCGAAGCGCGTCGTCGGCGAAGCCGTCGTCGCTTTTCGCTGGGCTTCTCGTAGTGCGAATGCTCTTTGAGCTCTCGCAACAGGCCGCTCTGCTGAAGCTTCATGTTGAAGCGCTTCAGGGCGCTGTCGATCGATTCGTTGGTCTGGACGTTGACGTAAATCAAGGTATGGTCTCGCTCCTCGCGAAAGAACATTATGGCGCATTTCGCCACAATGTGCAAGATGTGGGGCGGGAATCCTTACTGTGAAGTTCGGCGGACTCGGTACGCCCAATCTTCGCCATAGGGTTGGTGGGGGGCAACCCAGCCTAAGGACTGGGGGTCTCGCCTAAGGATTTCGTTCGATCTGAGTGACTTCCACTCGCCCGAGCGCGGATTGAAAGCATCGACGTCCCAGGGGCCTTCGTCGGGCAGGGACAAGGCAAAGCTGCTCCCGGCGAAGGCGTAGACCGCGTAACAAATGCCCGGTTTGGCGCGGCAGAATGTGTGGCCACTCGCGATGCCATCCGTTGGCTCAGTTCGCCACCAGTCGAAACTGGTGAAAAAGTCGCGAAGGTGCCTGAGCCGAGTGAAGAGTGGCGATTCTCCTTCCTCATAACCGTTGATCCATCCGCCGCGACCGCTCGCAGCAGACTCCCCTTGGGTTACCCAGCCTCCGGCCATGACGATTTCCCAGGCCAGACGGGCTCGAGATTCGTCATCGCGGGCGGGCGCTGTACGTGCTTCGCCCCAGGGAAATGGGTAGTGGTCCTGGTATCCATTTTCGTCGTTGATTTGGGGCTTTGCTTGGCCTGCATCGAGTTGCTGGGCTCGCTTTTCGCGCATCCAGGCGTAGGCGCCGTGCTCGTCCCACACCTGGAAGAGCGCATGGCTGCACCAGGGGCTGGCTCGGAAAGGGAAGTGCCCGTGGCCGTGGACGCTGATGGGGTGGTGGTAGGGATCGATTTCGGCGAGGAATTGCCCAATCGCTTCGACCCATTGGTCGGGTCGGAAGAGGGCCCACTCGTTGGTAATGCACCACTCGACGTTCGAGAACGCGCCGAGGCGGGCGACGGCATGTTCGTAGTAGCGTCTCTCGGCGGGATCGTCACCTAGGCGGTCGCGGTCGAATGGGTAGTTTTGATCCTCCTGGGCGTCCGTGAAGAAGATCACCTGCACGACCATGTCGTGATCGCGCGCCCGGGCCAGCAGTCTTTCGAACTTAGCCCAGTAGGCCTCATCAAAACGGGAGGTGTCGAATTGTGGCTCCAGCACCGATGTCGGATTATCGGCAACCCAGGGGCCGTAGCGGAAGGTGAAAGTATCGCTTTCGGTTACCTGAGGCTCCATCCAACGCTCACCGCTCGGCTGGCGGCTCGGGCAAAGGGAGACCCGGATGCGGTTCACGCCCTGGGCGGCGAGGCGATCGATAGCGGCTAGGGCGAGATCCTCGCGAAGGCCCGCAAGCATATAGGCGGTCGTCGAAGTCCAGAAGAACGGTTCTTTTGATCCCGACCACCGGAAGTTCCAGCCGTCGGCCTCAAGAATGCCCTTTCTAGAGCTGGCGATGGCTTCGAACTCCCCGCTTGCCCCCTCAACTTCCCATCGATAGACCCCGGCCGTGAGGGGCATGATGCGGGCTCGTACGGACCCGCCCTGGGAGAAGGTGGGTACGGAGAACCCCGTGCCCGAGGGCGTGGTGACTCGGCAGGATGCGGAGGATGCGGGAAGCTCGACTTCGACGAAGTCGAAGATCTCCACCGTCGTCATCCGTTGCCTCGTCGTCCCGGCGCGCCGTACCCCTTGGCAACGTCATCCAGAACCAAGACCCAGTCGAGGTATTCGCCGGGATTTGGAGGTGTGAATTCGCGATCCTCTTCGCTGGGGAATGTGCCAATTTCGGTGGCTTCGCCGTTGCGGGGGTTGTACCACCAGGCGCGGACGGAGGGGCCTTTGATCACACTCATCTTGACCGTAAAGCTTCGTCCGACGGGGGCATAGACGAAGGCGTAGGTTCCCTCTTCATCGCGGGTCGCGGCGAAGTGATAGCGACCCGAGCCTGGCACAAGGGTGCGGATGTGGTCGGGCACCAGGATGTCTTGATCGGGAATCCGGGTTAGAAATGGTCGCGATTCGATTAGCCAGCGGCCATATTGCATCTGCTCTGCTCCGGGAGCATCGATGGCTTCGGTCCACGGCAGGATCGGGTCATTGACGGGTCGACGGGACGGCGTGAACATCTGCCAGACCGAGTGGTGGCCATAGGTGTGGCCGAACGCACCGGAGAAGAGGTCCCAGTAGAGCGGGCGGCGGACGTCGCTGGCGATGCTATGGCCTTGCTTCTTCTGGTCGAAGTCGACCGGGTGGCCCTCATAGATGGGCTCGGCATCGACGACCGGCTTGGTTGGGGTGCGGTCGTAGTCAACCTTGGTCTGGTCGTAGCGACCGGTGAAGGCGGCGTTGTGGCCGTTCTGTCGCATATTGAAATCGAGCCAAGGCGCATCGTGGAAGTACTCGGCTGAGCCACGGCCCCCCATGGGGTGCCAAGTGTGGAGGTGGACGCCACCATCGCCTTTGTGGAGCCCGAGGGCCATTCGACGGTTGATCTCGCGGTGGTCATCGGTGGTGACATCGCGGTCGCCGCCGAGGATCCAGATGAGCCCGGCGTCGCGGTATCGCTTGCCGAGCCATTCACCGTAGATTTCGGCGTTGTCGGGCGTGAAGACTTCGGGGCCTTCGCCCCAAGCGCGGTTCCATTTGTCGCCCCAAGTGGGGAGGAAGCCGATGTAGAGCCCTCGCTTGTTGGCTTCTTCGACGACGAAAT
>JBMOJD010000002.1:0-95146 GCA_049317025.1 Fimbriimonas sp.
TTGCGCGAGCAAAGCATGGCGATTTTGGTTCGCGACGAGCGCGAGGCGGCAGACGTCATCAATGCGATTGCGCCGGAGCATTTGACGCTTTCGGTCTCCAACTCGGAGAAGTGGTTAGATTTGATCGAAAATGCTGGATGTATCTTGCTCGGCGAGCAGAGTGCGGAGAGTGCGGGCGACTATGCCGCTGGTCCTTCGCATACCTTGCCGACGGCTCAGGCGGCGCGTTTCGGGTCGCCGGTCAATGTGCTGCACTTCCTCAAGGTTCAGAGCGTGATCCATCTGGATGCCCCGCTGGCGCAGGAATTGGCCCCGATCATCGAAACTTTTGGAGAGATTGAGGGCTTTCCCCAGCACGCATTGGGCGGACGGCTGCGCGCTTCTTCATAATCGAAGCATGGTCGGCTTCGTAATCACGCTCCTCCTCGCGATCTCGCTCAGCGGGGTTGGCCTTTGGGTCATCGAACGGCTCACGGCCAAGGTTGCTGACTTTGAGCTGGACGCGGCGGCGAGGCTCGGTCTGGCGGGTTTGCTGGGGCTCGGGATTGCAGGCTGGCTTACTTTTCCGATTGGCTTGATTCCGGGTGGTCTGCGGTTTGGCCTTGGTTTCATCCTTCTTTTGGCATTGTTTGGGGCGTTCAGGCTGTACCAATCGAGAGTTGCCTTGCGGTTTGAACGCCCGACCAGCGCGCTTGGGTTGGGAATTGTCGCGGTTCTACTCGTAGGCTTGTTCTTTTCACTCGTCGGGGTCCTTGCCCCAAGCGATAGTCTGGACTGGGATTCGCTCGCCTACCACCTTGCCGTTCCCAAACTTTGGCTTGCGGCGGGCCAGATTCATCCAATTTCCTTCATCCATCATAGTCATTTCCCGTTTGCGATTGACAACCTCTACATCTGGGGTCTGCAGTATGGCGATCAGGCGGGGGCGAAGGCTTTTTCGTGGTGCTTCACCCTTTTTGGCTTGTTTGCGATCTTTGGTTTGGCGCGACAGCGCTATGGGACGGCCGCGGGATGGTACGCGGTGCTGGCTTTTCACGCCGTTCCGGTCGTTCTATGGCTTTCCGGAACGGGATATATTGATGTTTCGAACGGCCTCTTTGCTGGAATCGGGATCATTCTTGCCGCATGGGCGGTTGGATCGCCCGCGGCTCGCGGCTGGATGACACTGGCTTCGATTTTCCTTGGTCTGGCCGCCGCGAGCAAGTACACCGGGCTTCAAACCATTGCAGCTGTCGCGGCGGTCAGTGCTTTGGCCGTGCTCATCACCACCAGGAAGCCGAGTTCCATCCATGGCCCGGTGATTCTGGTGGTCGCGGGGCTGCTCGTCGCATCGCCGTGGTACATCCGCAACGCCGCGACGACCGGGAACCCGGTCTATCCGTTCTTCTACAGCAAGCTGGGCGGGGCAAATTGGAACGACTTTTACGAGAAGATCTACAAGGAAGAGCAGCAGACCTTTGGTGCTGGGCGAGCTGCGCCGACCCAGGCGCAGCCGATCTACGGAGAGAACAAACTTGACCCCATGCGGTTGGGGCACTCGATCTTGGGCCTAAGTTATCAACCAGGAAGATACATCAATCCGGGTCCGATCTCCGGGAATGGCGTGCCGAGCGGCGCGCTTGGGTTTGTCGCCCTTGTTGCTGCTTTGCTCTGGGCCGTCTCGGGCAAGGCGCGGATCTTTGAAGGGACGATTCTTGGAATTGTGGGAGTTTCGCTGCTGATGTGGTTTATTTTGAGCCAGCAGTCGCGTTACATTATTGCTCTTACGGTGCCGCTGGCGGTTTTGGCGGGCGGGGTTGTGACCCAGCTGAGGTCATCTGCCCTGATGAAAGGAAGTGTTTGGGTTCAGGCGGCCAGCACTTTGGCGATCTTGTGGGTTCTGTTGATCTCGCCGAAGGGGGCAGGGACGGAGGGTCGTCCCGCGTCGCCGCTCGCGGCCGCCTTCGAGCAAGTATCGCCGACGGAGTATCAGGCGCGCCGAATCGGGTTCTACGAGCCAGCCCAATATCTGAACCAGGCCGCTAAGCAAGGCAAGGTCGCGCTTTATGATGAGGTTTTCGGCTTCTTGCTAGACGTTCCGTACTTCTGGGCGAACCCGGGGCATACGACGGAACTCGGCTACGAGCAGATGCAGACTGGGGCTGACCTGGTCGCTTCACTTCAGAAGCAGGGAATCACTCACGTCTACCTGAACCTTTCGATCTACCCTTCGGCAGACCCGAACACCCATAAGTGGCGAGCCGCGATGGGGTTGGATGGTCCCGTGGTGCCGTTCTCCGCCGAAGATCGGCAGGCGAAGTTCCAGGATGTTCGCGAAAAGTGGAAGGTTTTGATCGCCGAAGCGATCGCAGAAAATCGCCTACAGCTTGCCATGAGCATCGGTCCGCGCCGCTTGGTCTTCCGGATGCCGGAAGTCAGTGCGCCCTAGACGGTAACCTAGCCATCCCATGCGTCCGATTGGTTCCCGCTTCTCCGCACTGCAGGCAAAAGGTGAGAAGGCCCTAGTTCTTTTCTTCACCGCCGGCGACCAGCCGCTCTCCGAACTGCCCGCGATAGTGGCCGCTCTGCAGGAGGGCGGTGCCGATCTTATCGAAGTCGGGATTCCGTTCAGCGACCCTTTCGGCGAGGGCGTCACGATCCAGGCGAGCAGCCAGCGCTCGCTGGACAACGGCACCACCCCGACCCTCGTTTTGGACGCCATAGGTTCGACCCAGGCTTCGGTTCCGATAGTGACGATGGGCTACTACAACCCCATTCTCCGCACCGGGCTCCAGGTATTCGCGCAAAGATCGGCCCGAGCGGGCGCCAGCGGGACCATCGTGAGTGACCTCGTGCCGGATGAGTCCGACGATTGGTGCCAGGCGAGCGAGGCGGCGGGGATCGACACAATCTTCTTGGTCGCGCCTACAAGCACGGAACAGCGGCTGGACGAAGTGTGCTCGCGGTCGACGGGGTTTGTTTATGCGGTGTCGCGCACGGGCGTCACGGGAGCAGAAAGTGAGGTTCCGGTCGAAGTGGGAGACTTGGTCCGGCGCGCGAAGTCGAGGACATCATTGCCGGTCTGTGTCGGTTTTGGAGTCTCGACCGCCGAGCACGTGCGGATGATTTCGCAGGTTGCGGATGGCGCGGTGATCGGAAGCTCGCTCGTGCGACTCCTTCACGAGGAATGGAAGGGCGGAGCCGGGCGTCAGTTCATCATCGACAAAGTCGCTGAGTGGAAAACGGCCACTCGCTAGCACTCGACAACGGGCTCGGCGAGAAGGATCGCGTAGCCATCGGGATCGCGCACCAATAGGGTGCTTTCGCCGCAAAGCGGCTCGTTGAGGTCCTGCAAGACGTCTTGTTCGCGGCGTTTGAGTTCGCTGGCGATGGTTCGGATTCCGATCACGTTGAACTTGACGACCAAGCCGCCGGGACGCTGCAGGTCGGGATTCCGCTCCTTGGGAGGTTGCTCGATCAGCATGAGGCAGGTCGGGCCGGTGGCGAGGTACGCAAGCCGGTTCCCGTCGACGTTCTCCCGCTTGGAAAGTGGGAGCGCCAATAGCCCGCAGTAGAACTCGAGCGATCGCTCGATGTCCTCCACGTCCAGAATCAAATTGGCGAGCTGCTGGTTCATCGCCCTCACGTCTCTCCCAATGTTCGGGGTCCAATTTTTTCGTCCTTCTTTTAGGACCGAAAATAGAACAGTTCCGAGAATGCTACAGTGAAGGGTATGTCATCCCCAGACTTGCGCCGACTCTGGAAGCTCCATCAGGTTGACGAGGCCATTGTGGAAGTGCGAAAGCAAGCCGAAGCCCTGGACCCAGGCCGCGTGCTGATGAGTGAAATCAAAACGCTGGAAGCCAAACATGTTGAGGTTGGAGGCGAATACAAGGCCCTTCATTCCGAGCAACTTGACCTCGAACTTTCGCAGAAATCGATTGACGATAAGTTGAAGAAGATCGACAAGGAGCTTTACGGCGGCAAGCTTGTGAACCCGCGCGAGATCGACGCCCTGCAGAAGGAGATCGAAATCCTGAAGCGGCAGCGGAGTGCGCACGATGACCGTCTCCTGGAGCTAATGGAACTGGTTCCGCCCGCCGAGGAGAAGGCGAAGAAGATTGAAACCGCCATCAATGTGCGCAAGAAGGCCCTGCTGGCGAAACAACACGAGGCGGCTGCACTCAAGACCCAGCTCGCCGCACGGTTCAAGGCCCTGCAGGAACAGCGGCCCGAGGTGGCCAAGCTGCCGAGCGCGGACTATCTCGCGCGGTATGAGGCCGTCCGCAAGCGGACCGATGGGATTGCCATGGCGGAGGTCGTGGGCAAGCGATCGTGCGGCGCGTGCGGGATGCTGCTGGCGGAAAGGGTGATCGTCAACGCCGCCGAGGGACGTCTAACCTCGTGCGAGGCATGTCACCGAATTCTCTACTACACCGAAGGCGTGGTCTGATGGGCAGACTGTTTCTTCTATCCCTGCTCTTGGTCGGGGGATGTGCGAAGTTTCCCGAGGGGGGGACGGTCGCGGGCGACAAGCGGCTGCTGTTCACGATGCGGGTGGATGGCGAGATTCGTAGCGAATACGTCTATATCATTCCGCTGCGGGTTTCAACGGAAACGAATCCGGATAGCAATGGTCCCATCCCAGTGATCACCTACCCAAATGCCAACGGATTTGTGGCAGGATTGCCCACTCATTTTGTTCGTTACGATCCGCTGCAGGCCCAGCCTTTCGCAATCTATCGCTTTACCAACACGGACCTCACCTCGTGGGCACTCGTTGGCTACCCAATCCGTTACACGCCAGTAACCACCGGGGGTAAGGTGCTGGCGTTCGAGATTTCGACAACCCAGCTGGCCGATAGCGCGATCCTCGCCGCCGCCCTTGCCAGTGTTCAGGTGAACTTCCTGACGATGAATCGCACTTCGACGGCGACGGGGGCCAGCCGAGTTATCGACAGTTTGGGCGATAACCGGCTGCCGAGCGAGATCAACGAGTTCATCCGTATCCCCCTCACCACGAGCGGGACCTACGACAACCAGAGGTTCAACTTCTTGGAGCCGCCGAGCGACAGCGCGGCCACTCGCGACTGCCCAGAACCGGATTTGGACATCTCGGATTGGTCGGTGGAAGTGCGTCTGTGAGCATGGGTCTTTCATAATCTAGGCCGTGACCCTCACTGCCGCCGGATTTCTCTTCGACCTGGACGGGACCCTGCTCGATTCGATTGCGGTTGTGGATCGCGCTTGGTCGGCTTGGGCGGAGCTGCGAGGTTTTGACCCGGCGGAGGTCCTGACCAAGATTCATGGTCGACGCAGCATCGATTCGCTTCGGTTGATGTTTCCCCAGTTCGACCCGGAAGAAGAGGACCTCGTCATCCGCCGGATTGAGTGCGAAATGTCGGAAGGGGTCGCGCCGATTCCGGGCGCGATGGAATTCTTGGCCCAGGTTCCGTTGGATCGTTGGGCTTTGGTTACGAGCGGAACCAGCGATGTGGCTCTCTCGCGGGTTGTCGCCTCCGGGATGGCGGTGCCGCCGAAGGCGGTCTTTGGCGAGGACGTGCGCAATGGAAAGCCTGCGCCCGATCCTTACCTTCGAGGGGCCGAGCTGTTGGGACTTGCTCCGCAAGATTGCATTGTCTTCGAAGACACGGTGGCGGGAGTCCGGTCGGGTAAGGCAGCAGGCATGCGGGTGGTCGGGGTGGGAGAATTGGACGAAGCCGGCGTCTGGGTTCGCGACTACTACCAGCTTAATCTGCAAGTGACCGAGGATGGTCTCCACCTCCTGGTTCAACATTGAAGCGGGTATCTTTTACTACCCAGGACCGGGATAAGGACGCACAGACAGCTTGACTCAATTCGCATTTGTCATCCATCCCCTCTCGGCGAAGGCCCTCGATCGGAAGTACCCGATTGCCCGTTACCTGCCGGAGAACCTGATTGAGGCCCTTTCGAAGCTAAAGAAGCCGGGAATCTTGAGTCGCGTCACCGGGATTCGGTCGATCACGGGAGCGGAGACAGATGGCTGGTTTATCGGCTTGCCGCTGACGCCGCGGCAGATGACGAAGACCCTGCCGGTCGATTTTGTTTACGAGCGTATCGTGCAATGCGCCGAAGTTGCGCATCGGGAAGGGGCAAAGATCATTGGCCTCGGAGCCTTCACCAGTGTTGTGGGCGATGGCGGCATCACGATCGCGAAGAACTCTCCGATTGCGGTCACGACCGGGAACAGCTACACGGTGGCGACGGCAATTGAGGGGACCCTGAAGGCCTGCCGGATGTTGGACATCGACATCTCGACGAGCACGTTGGCGGTGGTGGGGGCGACGGGGTCGATTGGCAAGACCTGCGCGCGCGTGCTGGGGGCGGCCTTTCAGCACACCATCTTGGTCGGGCGGAACTTGGAACGCACGCAACTTGTCGCCGACGAAATCCCCGGGGCGGAGGCAACAACCGACATCAATGCGATTGCCCGCGCCGATGCGGTGATCACCGTGACCTCGGATGATGCCGCCATCGTGATGCCCGAACACCTGAAATCGGGTGCAGTGATTTGCGACGTGTCGCGGCCGCGCGACGTCTCGGTTCGAGTGGCGAAAGAACGGCCCGACGTCTTGGTCATCGAAGGTGGCGTGGTCACCGTGCCGGGCGACGTGAAGTTTGGGTTTGATTTTGGATTTCCCGCCAAGACAGCCTATGCCTGCATGAGCGAGACGATGATGTTGGCGCTGGAGGATCGGGCGGAGAATTTCACGCTTGGCAAAGAGGTTTCGGTCGCTCAGGTGGACGAGACGCAGCGTCTAGCGGCCAAGCATGGCTTCACGCTCAGCGGATTTCGTTCGTTCGAGCGGGCGGTCTCGGAAGAGGCGATCCAGAGGGCGCGGTCGGCTCGGTTGCTTTCGGGCACGGTCGCGCGTCGTTAGGCAGGATTTCGGCCTTTTCGGTCGAATTTCTGTCGGTATGTCCTCGAAGTCGATCTCGACGCTAGCCTTTGCTTCCATCGCAGCCGCTGCCCTTGCTCAAGTAACCCTGACCGTTCGAACGGATGTTCCCGGTAAGAAGGTCAGCCCAACGCTCTACGGCATCTTCTTTGAGGAGATCAATCGGGCAGGCGATGGCGGCATCTATGCCGAGATGGTCCAGAACCGCTCGTTTGAGGATGCCGCGGAGCCGATTGGCTGGTCGCGGCTCAGCGGGGAGATTTCGTTGGACCGCCGGAACCCATTGAACGAGAAGAACCCTACGAGCCTACACCTGAAGGCCGGGCCGGGGGGCGCGAGTGTGGCCAACGATGGGTTCCTTCGGGCCAACGCGGACCCAGATCTGGCGCGAAGGCTGGAGGCGTATCGCAAGCAGTACGGCGAGGTTTCCACGGGCATGCACGTGCAAGCAGGGAAGACATACGACCTCAGTGTTTTCACCCGGGGCGACCAAAAGGTTTGGGCGACTTTGCGGGGTAAGAGCGGCAAGGATCTCTCCGCCCAAGTCCTGATTTCGCCGAAGGCGACCTGGGCGAGGTCGGAAGTCAAGTTGAAAGCCACCGGATCAGATGTGGCGGCGCGGCTGGTGCTGAGTCTTCGGGCACCGGGCGATGTTTGGTTTGATACGGTCTCGCTGATGCCCGCCGACACATTCAAGGGGCGCAAGAACGGGTTGCGGAAGGACCTGATGGAGAAGATCGCGGGGATCAAGCCGGCGTTTGTGCGCTTCCCTGGTGGCTGCTTTGTCGAGGGATTCAACATGGCGAACGCGTTTCGGTGGAAGAAGACGGTCGGGGATATCTCGCAGCGTCAGGGGCACCGAAACCTTTGGGGTTACGAATCGACTAACGGGCTGGGCTACCACGAGTACCTTCAGATGTGCGAGGACCTCGGTTCGGTGCCAATGTTCGTCATCAACTGCGGCATGGCCCACGAGAATTCGATTCCGTTGGACCTGATGCCGGAGTTTGTTCAGGACGCGGTGGATGCGGCTGAGTATGCCAATGGTCCGGTGACTTCGAAGTGGGGTGCTTTGCGGGCTAAGAACGGTCACCCTAAGCCGTTTGGTTTGCGCTATATGGAGATCGGGAATGAGAACGGGGGAACGCTCTACAATGAGCGCTACGCCTTGATCTACGATGCGATGAAGAAGGCGCATCCTGAGATCACGTTGATTGCAAACGAATGGGGAGGCTTGCCGACCTCGCGTCCGATTGACATGATCGACTCACACAACTACAACACACCGAGTGCGTTCTTGCGGATGGCCACGATGTATGACAACTACGACCGCAGCCGTCCCAAGGTGTACTTTGGCGAGTATGCCGTCACCCAGCAATGCGGTCTGGGCAACCTGCAAGCGGGCGTGGCTGAGGCGGCCTTCTTGACTGGGTTGGAGCGAAACAGTGATGTCGTATTGCTCTCTTCCTATGCGCCGCTACTAAGTAACGAGCCTTGGAAGGCTTGGAATCCGAATGCGATTGTGTTCGACCAGGCTCGGGTTTACGGTACGCCGTCGTATTGGGTGCAGGCCATGTTCTCGCCGAATCGGCCCGACCGAGTTTTCCCAAGTGAGATCACCCAGAAGGTAACGACGCAGCCCTTGGTTGGTGCGGTTGGATTGGGGACGTACTCGACACAGGCTGAATTCAAGGATCTGGTGGTGACGCGGGGCGACAAGAAGCTCTTTGAGAATGATTTGGGCTCGAACTTGGACGGAGTCCGGCTCGGCGAAGGAAAGTGGGAGATCGTTGGTGGGGCGCTGAGGCAGACGGCGAACACGAATTTCACCGCCGCAATGGTTGGGGACGTGAACTGGACGGATTACACCGTGCAGGTGAAGGCTCGGAAGCTGAGCGGGGATGAAGGCTTCTTTGTGTACTTTGCGACTAAGAGCCCGGACCACCGAAACTTCTGGAACATTGCCGGTTGGGGCAATACCCAGCACGGGATTCAAGGGGCCGATGTTGAAGGGCCGCGCTTGCCTGGTCGGGTTGAGACAGGCCGTTGGTACGATCTTCGGGTCGAAGTTTCCGGTCCGAATGTCCGTTGTTACTTGGATGGTGTGTTTGTGCAGTCGATGACCAATACGCCGCAGAAGTCGGTCTACTCGGTGGTGGGTAAGGACGACAAGACGGGTGAGTTGATCCTTAAGCTAGTGAATGCGGGGGAGTCGGCCCAGCCGATTGCGGTTCGCCTGGAAAGCTTGCCTGCGAAGCCATTGAAGGGGCGGGCATGGGTGCTGGCTGGCAATGACCCGTTGGCGGAGAACTCGTTCAATGAACCGATGAAGCTCTCGCCGAAGGAGTCGAGAGTTGCGTTCGGGGGGCCGTCGTTTAGCCACACGTTGCCGGCGCATTCGGTGACTGTTATGCGGCTGAAGTAGGAAGGTTAGCTATCTTCGCCACGTCGTCGAGTTCCGCCAACAGTTCGGTCCATGCTTGGAGCTCCGGTTCCAGGATGCAACACCTCGTAGTAAATTCGGCGAAGTTCGAAGATAGCTTCAAAGCGCTTTTGCACGCCCGCTTCGTCCCAGAATTTCTGGTCGAATTCGGCAGTGCCTTCTGACACCTTGCCCTTTCCTCCGCTCATGCCTTCGCGCACAGCAACTAGCTTACCTAGCAACAAAAAAGCCCTCCCCTAAGCGGGGAGGGCTTCGGAAGCACCGACCTTAGGCGTCGGCGTAGAGATAGAACTCATACGGATGCGGGCGGAGGTCAACCGCATCGCACTCGTGGAGCAGCTTGTACTCGATGTAGCTCTCGATGAGCTCGGTGGTGAAGACATCGCCGCGGAGCAGGAACTCGTGGTCGGCCTGGAGGGCGGCCAGAGTGGCTCGGAGCGAGCCGGGAGTCTGCTCGATGTGAGCCTTCTCTTCGGCAGGCAGCTCGTAAAGGTCCTTGTCCACCGGCTTCGGCGGCTCGATTCGGTTCTGGATGCCATCAAGGCCGGCCATCAGAAGCGCGGAGAAGGCGAGGTAGGGGTTCGCCATGGGGTCCGGAGCGCGGAATTCAACGCGCTTGGCCTTGGGCGACTTGCTGACCATGGGGATGCGGATGCAGGCAGAGCGGTTTCGCGCCGAGTACATCAGGTTGATCGGAGCCTCGTAACCAGGCACCAGGCGTCGGTAGGAGTTGGTGGTCGGGGCGCAGAATGCGAGCAGTGCGGGAGCGTGCTTCAGCAAGCCACCGATGTACCAGCGGGCGACGTCGCTCAGACCAGCGTAACCAGCTTCGTCGTAGAACGTGGGCTTGCCATCCTTCCAGATCGAGGAGTGGATGTGCATACCGGAGCCGTTGTCACCGAAGACCGGCTTGGGCATGAACGTGGCGATCAGGCCAGCCTGGTAGGCGGTGTTCTTGACCACGTACTTGTACTTCTGGAGCTTGTCGGCCATGGTGACCAACGTGTCGAAGCGCATGTCGATTTCGCACTGGCCGGGGGCGGCGACTTCGTGGTGGTGCATCTCGACGTCGATGCCGATGAGCATCATGTTCGAGACCATCTGCGACCGGAGGTCATGGAGCTTGTCGTTCGGCGCGGTCGGGTAATAGGCGCCCTTGGTCTTCATGCTGAAGCCGAGGCCATCTTCCTTGCCCGAGTTCCAAGCGGCTTCTTCGCTATCGATCTTGTAGAAAGCACCCTGGGGGTTGTTCTCGAAGGCGAGGGTGTCGAAGACGAAGAACTCGGCTTCGGGGCCAAAGAATGCGGTGTCGCCGATGCCGGTGGACTTCAGGTACTGCTCGGCCTTGAGGGCGGTGTAGCGGGGGTCCTTGGCGTAGGGCTGGCGAGTGATGGGGTCTTCGATGTTGCAGAGAATGACTGCAGTCGGGTCGGCCGTGAACGGATCCATGAAGAGCGAATCCGCATCGGGGATCAGAATCATGTCCGATTCGTTGATCGCCTGGAATCCGCGGATGCTCGATCCGTCGAACGCCAATCCGTCATCGAAGGCATCTTCGGTAAAGTGCCCGGATGGAATCGTGAAGTGCTGAAGTGTTCCAAACAGGTCGGTAAATCGAATATCGACGAACGTTGCCTCATTCTCGGCAACCCATGCGACGGCTTCTTTCGGGCTCATGTTTCCTCTTTTGTCCTCCGTGGTGATCCGCCCTCGGGTCGAAGGCGGGTATCAAAAAACGCAAAACGCCGGACAAGCTTTCGCCCCGGCGTCCTCGCAATATCGAAACGCGCCATTGCGCAACGAATGATCGCATTATCACGCATTCTGACAAAGAAACGAAAGGGCTTTTTACAAAAGAGTCGCGGCTTACTCGGTGGAAGCTGGGTTTTGTGTTTGCACTCGGGGAAGTCGAACTATGAAAGTCGCCCCCACGCCGAGTTCGCCTTCGGCTGTGATCGATCCGCCGTGGAGTCCCACGATTCGCTTGACGATAGCCAGTCCCATGCCCATGCCGGGAGTCGAACCGGGACGGAGACGCTCGAAAGGGTCGAAAATCTTGATCGCCTCGTTCGGGGCAAAGCCCAACCCGTTGTCGGAAAACTTGACCACCACCCAGTCATCGTCCTCCTGGATCGACACTTGAATCTCGCAAGGTCGGCTCGGGTCGGCGAACTTGGTCGAATTGACAAGGAGGTTCTGCACAAGAATCCCGAGCAGGTTCGGGTTACCAAGCACTTCGCAGGTCAAATCGCCGTGCAGGCTTACGTTTTTTGAATTCAATTCGCCAGGTAGGGAGGCGACGACGTTTTGCACCACATCCGATACTCGAATTGGCTCCATGGCAGGCACCTTGCGATCGAGTCGGGCCAAGTTCGTTAGCTCTTCGAGCATGGCGGTGAGGCGCTTCACTGAGCGCTTCAGGCCCGCGATGTTCTCCGCGTAGCGGGCATCCTTGGCGAGGCTCTCGTCCGAGCTGAACTCATAGACGTACGAACTGATCGCGCGGATGGGTGAGCGGAGGTCGTGCGAGATGGACTGCGAGAAAATGCGCAGGTCGTCGTGGCTGGCCCGAAGTTGCTCCTGCGTCCGGGCTCGCTCGATGGCCTCTTGCCTGAGTTGCTCGTTGGCGGATGAAAGCTCCTTCGTTCGTTGTTGGACCCTCTGTTCCAGAGTCTCCTGCCTTTCGAGCAGGGTCTGCGCTTCGATTTCGCGGGCTGTCACGTTGATGAGGACGGCAATGCAGCCATCAAACTCTCCGTGTTCATCGAAAAGGACGGTTTCCATGGACTCGATCACCATCGGGAAATCGAGCATATCAACGCTTGCGACCAAAGGTGGAACGGGAATCCCATGCATGATCTTCGCCCAACGTTCGAGGAACCAGAATGGGTCTTCACCCGGGGCCAGAAAGCAAGAGAAAGGATGCTTGCCAATGAAGTCTTTGGGCTCCTTCCGAAACATTCTTGCCGCCGCCTCGTTAAAGTCGGTGATGATGAAGTGCCGGTCGCTGACCAAGTAGCCCACCGGACTGGCAGCGAACATCGTGTTGAACCGATTGGTTAGTCGGATGTTCTCCGCAAGCAACGCGCTCGCGCCTTCGAGCGTGTTCAGCCGCACCACCGCTGCTCCCACCACGCTGGCCATCATTGCCAGCGCTCGCTGCGATTCGAGATCAAACTCGCGTTGGCTGATGGTGTGGTCGTTGTAGATGATGGCTATCACGTTTTCACCGTGCCACACCGGGGTCACGGAGTATCGGCGACCTCCCATGCCCTCGAAGACTGCGAACCCTTCGTCGATCGCGTGGGCTAGGTCATCCGGGCTCGGGGGCGGAATTCGGCTGACGCCTTCATCATAGGTTCGGCCGAGGAGGTCGGTGCCAAACGTGCCCGTCATCAGGCCATCTTCTTTGACCAGGAAGAGCGCGGTGCGCTCAAAGCCCATATCGGTGCGAAGACCCTCCACGACCGTCCGCGCAAGAGAGCGGAGATCTTGACACCCTATGATTCTCGCCGAGAGCCGGGCGAATCCTTGCATCAAGTCGAGTCGAAAAGTGGGTTCGATTGTTCCCCTCACATCTGAAGACGTCATTGTCACCAATCCGTTGGTTAAGAGCTATTCTAACCTGCATGCCAGAGATGTTTACGGGGTTACTCGCAACAGTCATCATTTTTGGCCTTTTGTATCTGCTGGTTGGTGCCAGGCGGCAGCTTCAGGTGCAGCAGATCGAGTTCCAAGAGACCCTCCAGCGCGAGACCCAGCTGGTGCTGGATGCGGTGAAGGATTCGGCCCATCGCGAGGCGAAGGCGGAGTTGGAGCGTTGGAAAGTGGAGCAGGCCGACGCCATCCGCCAGGATGCGGTGCTGCGGAGTCAGAGCGTCACCCTGGGCAAGGTGACGGAGCACCTCGCCCCATTGCTCCCCGATTGGCCCTACAATCCGCGCGAGGCTCGTTTCTTGGGCAGCCCGATCGACTTGGTGGTCTTCAGCGGGATGGACGATGGCGACGAGGTCGAAGTGATTTTTGTTGAGGTCAAGACGGGTAGCTCGACCCTGACCCCTCGTGAGAAGGCGGTGCGAGCTGCCATTCGCGAGGGGCGAGTTCGGTGGGAAGAGTTTCGCCTCTGATCGGGCTACTCGTTCGGCTCTTTGCCGTCGATGTTGTGCATTCCCGTGTTTTGCACACTGTCGGCGGCGAGGCTGGAGTCGAGGGTCTGGGCGAACCGGTACCACTTGGCGTGACCATCCACGAATGAGTAGTTGTTGCCGCCGTTGTGCCTGCCCACGTTTTTGGCGTCCGGAACCTGAGTTTCGGCAGCGAGATCGCCGATTTGGTACCCGGAGCCGTCGAGGAAGCCACGTTCCCAGTTGCCATCGGGCGCACTGGGCCAGGCATGGTAGTCGAAGAAAGCAATGTTGGTGTTGCGCTCCGCCACGATGATTTGCTCGGCGGGCCGTGAGAATGAGCCGAGGACGGCGCCATGGGCGAAGAAGCCATTGATCAAATAGTCCGTGCGCACCGTCTGCCAATCGGCCAAGGTGAGTTGGGGAGTGAAGAGGGTCGGATCGGAGCTCACGGCGGGATCGCGGAAGACGTCTTTGCTTTTCAGATAGCTCTGAAGAGGGGTGTACCAGGTGTAGAGGTCAGCGACTGTCTCGCCGGGCTCAAGGTCGTGGTGGGTCTTGCAGGTTGCGTCGTCGTTGTCGCTCGCGTACATCATGATCGCGTAGACGATCTGCTTATGATTCGAGAGGTCAGCCGTCTTCTTGGCGGCAGCCTTCGCCTGAGCAAAGACGGGGAAGAGAATCGCGGCGAGGATCGCAATGATCGCGATAACGACGAGAAGTTCGATGAGCGTGAATGCCTTTGAGTTCTTCATGGCGACATTCTACACCAGTTGATACGGATACCCCCTATGGGTTAAAGAATTCTAAGGATTTGGTAGGATCAGGGCGTGATTGGCCTGCTTGGCACCGTCGTTTTAGGGTTGTTGAGGCCAATTGGCCCTCTTGATGCGATCTTGGACGATCCCAAGCTGGCCGGGGCGACGGTCTCGGTTTGCGTGACTGACCGGCGCGGCGGGGTGGTCTACGAGCGGAACTCCGCCATCCACGTGGTGCCCGCGAGCAACCAGAAGCTGCTCTCCTGTGCCTTCGCTTTGGAGAAGCTTGGTCCGGCTTTTCGCCCGGTGACGAGGTTCTGGCGTGAGCCGGATCGGCTGGTGATCGATTCCACCGGCGACCCGATGATGACTTACGCTCAGCTCCGGGATGCAGCAACCAAACTTCGGGCGAACCGCGACTTGCCGGTGGCCCTGCGTCAGGCGTATAGGCCCGGCATCCCCGGTGGCTGGGAGCACGATGACTTGCCCAATCGGTACGCCGCGCCGGTGACGGCGTTCACCTTCGACCAAGGCGCATTTGAGCTCTGGGCTGTGAATGGCACCCCGACTCTCTTGCCTGAGCCATTTGGGGTTGGCATCACGGCCCTGCCTTCCAGTCAGGAATTGTCAGTAGATTACGACCCGTTTCGGGCCCGAGTTCGGGTTTCTGGTCGTGTGCCTCGGGAGAAGAAGCTGCTTGACACGCTTGCGCTACCGAATCCGGACCTTGCGGCCGCGTCGCTTTTTGGCTCGACGGTCGGGGTGGCCTCTGAAGTCCCCGGGCGGAAGGCTGATCTGGAGATCAAGGGCTCGACCGTTGCCGAGATCGTGAAAGCCTGCCTGCCGCCGAGCGACAACCAGATTGCCGAGCATCTGCTCTTGATGGCGGGCGGCCCGGACTACTCAATCGCGCGGAAGAATATCGCGGCGTTCCTGGAAACCGTTGGGGTGGCCAAAGGCGATGTGAAGATCGCCGATGGCAGCGGGCTGAGCCGACACAATGCCCTCACCACGCGGGCCATCTGCCAGCTCCTCACCTGGGCCGACCGTCAGCCGACGGCCCCGATTTGGAGGAACGCCTTGGCGCGGCCCGGAGTTGGCACTTTGCGGAGCCGGTTGGCGGGCATCCAGTTCGCAGGCAAGACGGGCTCGCTGGATATGGTGTCTTCGCTTTCTGGCTATCTGAGCCATCCCGATGGTCGCCAGTTCGCGGTGAGCATCGTGATGAATCACTACTTCTGCACGTCGGCCGAGTCCCGGGCGATCCAGGATCGTTTCGTCGCTGCCCTCCTGAAGTGACAGCCTCATCCCGGGCGATTCACGCTCGTGCGAACACATCATCGGCCCTTTTCAGGTGTATGCTTAGCGCCAGTTACCAAAGGAGGTAGTTGGGTGTTTGAAGAGTCTGAGTTGAGTCGTCGTTCTGTATTGCGTGGAGCCCTGGGCGGTGCGCTTGGTGGCCTGGTGACGGCGGGAATGCCGTCGTGGTTCACGCGTGAGTCGGCGGCGACCGAAGCCGAGATGGAGTCGCAGCGACCCCGCAAGATCGGCCCGAACGATACGATTTATGCGGCGGTTATCGGACCGGGCGGACCTCGCGGAGGTTTCCAGCAGGGTCTGGGCGACACGCGATGGCTCTCGTCGAAGAAGGGCGTCAAGGTCATCGCGGTTTGCGACGTCGACCGCGCGCACCTGGACAATGCGGCCAATGTGTTCGGTAAGGACACTCTGAAGTTCAGCGACTACCGAGAGCTTCTGGCTCGCAAGGACATCGATGCCGTGGTCATCGGAACTCCGGACCACTGGCACTCGACCATCAGCGTGGATGCGCTGAACGCGGGCAAGGACGTCTATTGCGAAAAGCCCATGACTCTGACGCTTGCCGAGGGTAGAGACGTCATCAAGGCTGTCAATCGCAAGAAGCGAATCTTCCAAACTGGAAGTCAGCAGCGGTCCGACGGTCGGTTCCGACTTGCCTGCGAATTGGTTCGCAATGGTCGCATTGGCAAGCTGAAGAAAGTGACCGCACACCTGCCCACCGGCCCTACGGGTGGACCGTTCGAGCCCCAGAAGGCACCAGCTGATCTTGATTTCAACATGTGGCTTGGACCGGCGCCCCAGCGCGATTACCTGTTCGAGCGAACCCACGGCAACTTCCGATGGTGGCTGGACTACAGCGGTGGCATGCTCACCGACTGGGGTGCGCACCACCACGATATCTCGCAGTGGGGAATCGGCACAGACGACACCGGCCCGATCTCGGTGGAAGGCACGGCCACAAACCAGCCGAACACCGGCGTGAACTACTACAGCACGTTCCCGACCTACGCTGTGACGTTCAAGTACGCCAATGGCGTGGAACTCCTCTCGACCAATGAGGGCGAGAATGGCGTCACTTTCGAAGGCGATGCGGGCTGGATCTTCGTGAGCCGAGGCCGAATCGCGGCCAGCGATCCGAAGTTGCTGGAAGCGCCTTTGGGCGCGAATGCAGTTCGGCTTTATGCGTCGAACGACCATATGCAGAACTTTGTCGATGGCATTCGAACCCGAACCAAGACGATCTGTCCGGCCGAAGTCGGTCACCGATCGGTCAGCGTTTGCCACCTGGCCAACGTCTGCCTCCGATTGGGCGGCGGCAAGCTGAACTGGGACCCCGAAAAGGAAGAGTTCATCGGCAACGAGATGGCCAACGCCATGCGATCTCGCACCCCCCGAAAGTGGTCCTAACCGATTGGAAAGGCCCCTTCGACCTGCCCGTCTGCATTCGCAGCGGGCAGGTCTTTCGTTGGACGAAGTCCGGCGATGACCCTGAGCTTTTCGAAGGCGTGGATGGCGACAACTGGTACCGCCTGCGCTGGAAGGGTGATGCGGTCGAGTTTATCGACAGGAATGCTACCGGTTCATTCTTGAGTCTGTTCGGGCTTGAGTCAGACCCTTTTCCTGAGTTGCTCCTTCGGGGGCCAGAGCTGGCGGAAGCCGTCTCGCTTCATGCGGGTCTGCGGCTGATGCAGCCGACATCGCCGGAGGAAGTGTTCTTCTGCTTCCTTTGCACGGCGAACAACTCGCTGCATCGCATTTTCCCGATGTGTCAGAAGCTGGCCGACTATGGCCCGTGGCTTGCGTCGGGCTTTCGACGATTTCCGAGCCCGGCCGAAATCATGGCCATCAGCCCAGATGAATTGCGTTTGGCGAGGTTTGGCTATCGCGCGGGGTCTATTCCCATTGCGGCGGCCCACGTTCACGCGCGAGGTGAAAACTGGCTCGCTAGCCTGAAGCAGGCGACGTACGACGAGGCCCGGGCCGAGCTGATGGCGATCCATAGCGTAGGGCCAAAACTGGCCGATTGCGTTTGCCTCTATGGCCTGGGTTTCCGAGAGTCGACCCCGATCGACACCCACCTCTGGCAGGCGCTCGGGCGGCAGTATTTTCCTGAGTGGGTCGGGGTCCCCCTGAGTCATTCTCGATACCGCGAGGCGGCTGATTTTCTGCGCGGGCGCTTTGGCGATCTGGCTGGCTTGGCCCAGTTGGTCCTGTACCATGAAAACATGCGCCGCCGCACTGCGTAGAACCTGGCATGCTGGCAACCGAACTGGGATACGTGCTTTCGACGGGCGAACGGGGTTCGTTGCGCTCGCTTTACAAGGACAAACCCTTGGTTCTGGTTTTCTTGCGCCACCTCGGCTGCCTCTTTTGCCGTGAGCATGTGGCGGCGTTGCGAGAGCAGCGCGACTGGAACGTGGCCTTCGTGACGATGGCATCAGTTGAGGAAACGGCCAAGTTTCGCGAACAAATGGCCTCGCCGCACCTCTTCATTGCTGACTCAACCCAGGACCTCTACCACGCGTTTGGTCTGGGGCGGGGCAATTTCGGCCAGATGTTCAACCTTCACACGCTTCGTCGCGGCTTGGAGGCAACGCGGGCGGGCCATAAATCCAGCCGTCCGGTGGGCGACCCCTGGGTTCTCGGTGGCACGTTCATCATCGGAACCGACGGCGAACTGGCCTGGTCCCAGCTATCGCACGACGCCAGCGACAACGCGACGGTCGTCCAGATTGCCGAGCACTTGGCTCTGGCGCACTAGCGACCGATATCGGTTCGATACTCGCGGTCGGCGAATTGGACGAGGTCAATGCCCGCATAGGCGCGTTCTCGTGCCTCGGCCGGTGTCGGTGCGGTGGCCGAGATGGTGACCACTCGTCCGCCGTTGGTGACCACTTGGCCTCCTTCGAGGCGGGTCCCCGCGTGGAAAACCACGACGCCCGAATCTTTTGTTGGTGCGCTGATCGCCATAGGGAGGCCTCTCTCGAAGGGGCCGGGATAGCCGCCGCTGGCGAGCACCACGCTGACGCAGGCTTCTTCGGACACTTCGACCGGCTCGATTAAATCGCCGGAGGCCGCTTGCGTCAATGCGCGGAGGAATCCAGAACCCAACCGACGCATTACACTTTGAGTTTCGGGATCGCCAAAGCGGACGTTGTATTCCAAGCAGTAGGGATTGCCGTTCTGGACGAGGAGTCCCGAGAAGAGCGTGCCCCGGAAACTGATGCCTTGCTCCCGGAGGGCAGCGAGAATGGGGGCGACGACCGTTTCTTCAGTTCGAGCGATCAATTCCGGAGTCACCCAGCCGGCCGGGGAGATGCTTCCCATGCCCCCGGTGTTGGGTCCGCGGTCGCCATCGTAAGCACGTTTGTAGTCTTGGGCGACGGGCAGACTGTGGAAATTCTGGTCGCCGCAGATGGTGAGGAGGCTGAACTCTGGGCCGTAGAGACGCTCTTCAACGACGATTGTTGCTCCGGCTTCGCCGTAGATTCGGCGGACCAGCATGTCGTTGATGACTTCGAATGCTTCGTCTTGGTCGGCGCAGACGCGCACGCCCTTTCCGAGGGCGTTGCCACTCGCTTTGACGACGATTCCGTTGCCAGAGCTGCACAAATCAGAAGCAAATTCTTGGGCAAGCTTGGCTTCGGCGAAGGAGGCAAAACGAGCAGTAGGAACGCCTGCTTGAAGCATCAGGCGTTTTGCGAAGGCCTTGGAGCCCTCAAGTTCGGCTCCGGCCGCACCGGGGCCGTAACAGAGGATGCCTTCGGCGCGGAGGCTGTCGGCGAGGCCATCGACCAAGGGGTCCTCGGGGCCAACGACCACGAGTTCGATATCGTGCTCTTTTACCAACGCAATGATGGCGGCAAAGTCACTCGCTTTTACATCGAAGCATGTAACAATCTGTGCAATACCTGGATTACCCGGTGTGCAATAGACTGTTTCACATTCTTGGCAAAGTTTCCAGACCAGAGCGTGTTCCCTGGCTCCTACTCCAACAATAAGTACAGACTTAACCATCATCCATTCCGCCGCCGCCCCCGGCGCTTCTTCCTCGCTTCGAATGCATTGCTTCGAATTCGCGCCTCAAGTTTGCCAGATAATCCTTCTGGCTTGCTTGCTCCAGGTTGCGGAAGCGCACGTAGTTTGGCTCAAAACCAAGCAAAACAAGACCGGGTTCACCGTTACGATGCTTGGCAATATTGATTTCGGCGGTTTCGACCCGATCGGGGCTCTTGTCGGCTTCAGCGGGATTTTCGCGATCTTTGTAGTACCGATCTCGGTAAAGTAGCATGACCACGTCGGCTTCTGCTTCGATCGATCCCGATTCGCGGATGTCGCTCATGTTGGGTCGCTTGTTGTCACGAAGTTCAACACTTCGGTTCAGCTGGCTGAGAGCGATCACTGGGACTTCGAGATCCTTGGCTAAGCCCTTTAGGCCGCGAGCAATCTCGCTAATCTCTTGCACGCGATTCTCGGTCCTCCGGTTGCCACGCATTAACTGGAGATAGTCAACCACGACCAAGGAGAGGCCGCCTTCCGACTTAAGGCGGCGGCACTTTGCCTTGATCATGTTCGAGTTTACTTCGGAAGAATCGTCGATGTAGATCGGAAGGCTGTAAAGGTTTTCGACGGCATCAACAAGCTTGTTATAGGTGTCCGTCGTGATTTCACTTTTCTTCAGCTCGTAGCTACTGACACCGCTCATCGAGGTGATCATGCGGCGAACCAGCTGGATGCCAGTCATTTCCAAGCTAAAAATGGCAACGTTACCAACCTGCTGTTGAGCGACGTTGCGGGCGATGTCAACGACTAGGGTAGTTTTTCCCATGGAGGGCCGGGCGGCCACGATCATGAGCTCACCGGGGTAGAGGCCCGTCAGGCGTGAGTCAAGGTCATAAAAGCCCGTTCGCGTTCCGACCGCTGGTTCACCGGTTTCGATGATCCGGTCAAGGTCAATGATGAATTCTTTCGTCAGCGAACGGACGTGGGTAAAGAACTTACCAAGCTGCTTTCCACCAACATCGTAGACTGCTTGCTCGGCCTTGTCGACTTTCTCTTCGGCTTCACTAATGCTGGAGTCGTGCACAATTCCCACGATCTTGTGGGCGGCTTCTTCCAGGCGGCGGAGAGTGGCCTTGTCTTGGACAATTTGAGCATAGAACCGAGCGTTGGCCGGGCTCGGCACGTAGGTGGCAATCTGGACGAGGTAGTCCTCTCCGCCAACGTCAAGGAGGTTGCCCCGCGAAATCAGCTCTTCTTTAAGCGTTACAAAGTCAATCGGCTTGCTGACTCGCGTCAGCTGGTGCAATGCCCGATATATGAGCCGATGGGCAGGGCGGTAGAAATCTTCTTCCTCCAAAAGGGAAGTGATTTCCACCGCAATTCGGTCCGATAGAATCATCGAACCCAGCACGCTCATCTCCGCTTCGAGATTATTGAGCGGCGTTAACTCATCGGCATCAATTCGCATCGAGCCTATTCGCCTTCGGCCGTGCTCCAGGGCGACGAGTAGTTCGGTGGTTCCTTGGTGATCTGGACATCATGCGGGTGACTTTCGCGCAAGCCCGCATTCGTGATCTTCATGAACTCAGCATTTGTGCGCAGGTCAAGAAGACTTTGGGCACCGACGTAGCCCATGCCCGACCGCAGACCGCCGATGAGCTGGTTCATGGTGTCGTTGAGGGCGCCCTTGAATGGCACCCGACCCTCGACGCCTTCGGGAACAATCACGCCCCCAGCCTCTTTGACTTGCATATATCGGTCGCTGGAGCCGGTCTTCATTGCCCCCATCGAGCCCATGCCGCGATAGACCTTATAGGCGCGATTGCGGAAGATCTCAAGTTCGCCAGGCGACTCCTCGCAGCCGGCAAACATGTTGCCCATCATGACCGAACTTGCGCCTGCGGCCAGACACTTGACCACGTCGCCGGAGGAGCGGATGCCGCCATCGGCAATGGTGGGCACGCCGAGTTCATTTGCCACGCTACAACATTCCAAGACGGCGGTGAACTGGGGCACACCAACACCCGCGACCACTCGTGTGGTGCAGATGGAGCCCGCACCGATTCCGATCCGGAGGCCATCGGCCCCGAGCTCGGCCAAGGCCCGAACCGCGGCCTTGGTCGCCACGTTCCCGGCGATGACCTTGAGGTCGGGGAGACGCTGTTTCAGCATCTTGAGGCATTCCATGACGCCCTTGGAGTGGCCATGGGCTGCATCAATCACGATGAAATCGGCCCCGGTATCGCTGAGCGCTTTGGCCCTTTCGTAGGGTTGCCGCAGTGCACCGATGGCGGCACCGACAATCAGGCGGCCCTTTTCGTCCTTGGTGGCGTAAGGGTGGCGCTGCACCTTCAGGATGTCCTTGATGGTGATGAGACCTTTAAGGCGGCCTTCGGAGTCCACGATGGGGAGTTTCTCGATTCGGTGCTCGGCAAGCATGGCTTGCGCTTGCTCGAGGGTGGTGCCTACAGGGGCGGTGACGAGGTTCTTGGTCGTCATGCGGTCGGAAACGAGCTTGGTGTAGTCCGTTTCAAACCGAATGTCGCGATTGGTGAGGATGCCGACAAGAGTGCCAGCTTCGTCGACGATGGGCACGCCGGAAATGTGGAAATGCTCCATCAGATTCACGGCATCTTGGATCGTCTTTTCCGGACCAAGTTTGAACGGGTTGGTGATGACGCCACTTTCGGATCGCTTGACGCGGTCCACGTGTTCGACCTGTTGGTCGATGGTCATGTTGCGATGCAGAACTCCGACCCCACCCTCGCGGGCGATGGCAACCGCCATTCGGGCGTCGGTCACGGTGTCCATAGGAGCGGACACGATGGGATACTTCAGGGTGATGCCCTTCAAAAACTCGGTTGACGTTTCAACTTCGCTGGGGAGGACAAGGGTTTCGCTGGGTATGAGTAGGATATCGTCGAAGCTAAGGCCTTCTCGAAAAGCCGACATGTGGGCTCCTTGCTTTTCGTTTGATTATGGCACCCTCAGGCCTCCATTCGCGCCCTCAGGCGGTCTCGAATCGCGGGCCATTCGCTGGGAAGGATCGAATACATGACCGTGTCGCGAAGAAACCCATCGGGCATGATGCGGTGGTTTCGTAGAACTCCTTCCTTTTGTGCCCCTAACTTTTCGATGGCCCTTTGGCTCTGGAAATTTCTTGCATCGGTCTTCAGTTGAACGCGATTGACCTCCAGAGTTTCGAACGCATATTCGAGCATCAGGAACTTCGCGGTGGGGTTGACGAAAGTGCCTTGGTGAGCCGCGCTGATCCAGGTTGCTCCAACTTCGAGGTAGCGATGGGCCTCGGAGATGTCCATGTATGTCGAGACTCCGATGGCCTCTCCCGACTCGGGTAGGACCATCGCGAAGGGCACGTTTCGGTCGGCAAGCGTTCGCCGGATGTAGTCCAAGAAGCCAGCTTCCCCATCTTCATCCGGCAGGTTGCCGACGTGGAACTTCAGCAATTCAAGCGAACCGTGCCGGGCCAAGTCTGGGGCATGTGCTTCCGTAAGAGGGACCAGCTTGAGGCGTTCGGTGCTGAGGGTGACAGGAGCAAAGTAGCTCGGGCGGGGCATCTAAAGATTTTGGCCCATTTGGAGCGGGCGGTTCGGGCAAGGTTTCTCCAATCGTGATATTCTGGGCGTATGAAATTTGCTCCGATGCTCGCATTGCTCATGGTTGCTTCCGTGTCCTCGGCAAGTCCGCAGGCATCGCAGAAGTCTGCCGCTGACCTCCTGAAGGCGGCTCAAGTCAAGGCCGCCAAAGAAGGCAAGGTCGTGTTTGTCTCGTTCCACGCCTCTTGGTGCGGTTGGTGCAAGCGTCTGGACGCGTTCATTTCCAATCCCGTCGCGAAGCCGATCCTGGAAAAAGGATTCGTGTTTGTTTCCTTGGACGTTTTGGAGAACAAGGGCAAGGAGAATCTGGAAACGCCAGGCGGCCTTGAGGTGCTGAAGTCCGTGAAGGGTGAAGAAGAAGGGCTGCCTTTCAGTGTGATCTACTCGGCCAAGGGCGTTCCCCTGATCGATTCACGCAAGACGCCGGGCAAGGCTGGTTCAAATATCGGCTATCCTGCGGCTCCGGATGAGATTGCCCACTTCCTGAAGATGCTGGAGACGGCTCCGAAGATCACACCGGCGGATCGGGCCACGCTGAAGGATTGGCTTGTGAAGAACGCGCCGAAGAACTAGGTGCACTTGTTCCTTTCTGACGAACGGGCATAGCGTTCAACCTTATCCCCTGCGCAAAAGCACAAGGTAAGGGAACCGGACTTGCTATTGTTTGCGAAGCAGATTCAGCACGGACCAGTCGGGGACGCGAAGACCGGCTTCGCCGGTGAAGATTCCGAATGGACCCGTGTAACCCCCGAGCATCCACGGAATCTCGTTCTTTTGTAGGGCCTGTACTGTGTCGCCAAGGTATGCATTTCTTGCGCCAGGTTCGGCGAAGGTGCGGCTCGCCCCGACCCAACTGCACATGACCCTGGCGCGGCGTTCGCTCGCCCAACGCGCGACGGTCCGGAATCGGCGATCGAGGGTCTCGGCGTTCCATCGCTCATCCCCAAAAGACTTTAGAAGCTTGCGGGCGTCGATATTGGCGACGTCGAAGAGCAGGGGCGAGACCACGCGAGGGGTGCTTGGGTAGGGCAGGTTCTTTAGGAACTTCGTCAAGGGGTTCTTCGATTCGATCCCTTGATGGGTGAACGCAAGGGGCTCGTCGAAACGAAAAGCCAGGACGACATTGGAGTCCTGGGTGGGCGGAGAGGCCATGAGGTCCTCTGAAGTCGGGAACTCGATGACAATGGTGTGGCGGGGAAGACCGGGGCGGAGTTCTTTGACCCAATCGATGGTGGCTCGCGGGGCGGGAGCAAAAGCTACCTCGCGCTCGCCGAGCCGACCCATCACGTTGGCCAATCGTGCCCACAGTGCACGGGCATCGTCGTCGCTCCCTTCCGGCTTGATCTCGGAAAGCATGACCGTGAGGCTCGCGCGAGTGGCAGCGCGGGCGGTTTCCATTAATTCTTCGGTCACCGAAGGTTTCGCGATCTCTGAAACGGCAAACTTCAGGCGAACTGTTCGGAAGCCTAAGGAATAGAGCTGCTCGAAGTCCGTCGCCTTCATCGCATCGCCAGCCGAGGTGACGTCGATGGTGATGCCACGCTCAAGGCTTGGTGGAGCATTCAGAAGGGCAAAGGCGGCAACCAGGGCAACGACCATCAGAACCTAACCCGGAGGCTCAGATTCACATCGTAAAGCGAGGAACCGCGCAGCCGCACCATGGGTACGAAGTTGACGTTCTTGTCCAGGGGCATGGTTCCCTCGACGCGCAGGAGGTCGCGTTTCGGGGCCGATGCCCGCGAGAGGCCCACGACCCAACCATTGTTCGGGTTCCGAAAGACCCGGTAGCGGAGGTCGATGATGTCGTTGCTGAGATCGTCATCAGTCATACCTTCTCGCAAGAACACGGCCTCAAGTTTGATTTTCCCCGGCCCGAGCTGCTGCTCATGGGAAGCACCGTAGACGCGGCGGAAGCCGCGCCCACGTCCGGGGGCTTCGTTCGGAAGACGAATGATATTGAAACTGGTCGCTTGGGCACCAAAGTTGCGACCCACGGCGGCACTCACATTCGTTCGGTTCCCGAACCGAGCGACCGCCCCGGTCGCTCGTCCACTTCGCGCATCACAAATGGCTAGCGCGAGGGGGATGGCCTCCAGCACCGTGTTGGTATCGCCCCGGACTGCCATGGCAGTGTCGCGGAAGATTTCGCCGCTCCCAAAGGGCAGGAACTGCTTGCCCGCCCGCCAGATGCCCTGGTCCTCAACATACAACTCGTCAAACGAATCCACATCCCCCGTACCTGGTAGGGCCTCCAAGCGCTGGGAGACATACGCATTCAGGCCTGGCTCCAGCCGGAAGGTCAGAGCGAAGACGCTTGTCCGGCCCAGCAAATCGTAGAGACGAAGCGAGCTCTTTCCCTGGTTTTCGAGCCGATAATCGATGCGCAGATCAAGGCGAAAGCGCACATCGGGGGCTTGGGCGCAGGCGACCCCCGGAAGACCAACTGCCGCCAGAAAGGCCAAATGGCCAAGCCTCACAGCCTAGCCCTGACCTCTGACAACACGGAAGCAAGCGGGACGGCGCCCTGCTCGCCCGTGGCGAGGGAGCGCAGGGTGGCGGTGCCCGCCGACACCTCGTCATCACCGACAAAAATGGCCAATGATGCACCGCTCTTGTCGGCTTGGCGCAGTTGCGACTTCACGCTGCGGGCCTCGATGTCGTCCTGAGTAGCGATTCCGGCCGCGCGCAGTTCGCGGGCGATGCCAATCGCCACGTCCGAACCTCCACCGGTGCCGACCACAAAGACCTGGGGCTTGGGTTCGGCTGGGTTCTTGCCGAGGCTATCGAGGACGATGAGGGCGCGTTCGACTCCCATTCCGACGCCCACGCTGGGCATCTCGGGGCCGCCAAGTTCCTTAATCAGGTGGTCGTAGCGTCCGCCGCCACACAAGGCGCTCTGGGAGCCAAGCCGAGTGGAGAGGACCTCGAAAACGGTCTCCGTGTAGTAGTCCAGGCCGCGTACGATTTCAGGAGAGACCTCGAAGGGGACGTTGCCGTCGGTGAGGAGTTGCTGCAGCCGGTCAAACCGCGCGCGCGAGTCGTCTTCCAAGTAGTCGAGAACCTTGGGCGCGTCGCGCAGGGCGGCCTGGAGGGCCTCGTCTTTGCTGTCGAGAATCCGCAAGGGGTTCAGCTCAAACTTGGCCCGGGCCTCCTCGGTTTGGTCGGCCAGCAGAGGGCGAGCGAACTCGAGCAGCGCCTCGCGGTAGCGCGCGCGGCATTTGGTTCGTCCGAGCGAGTTCAGCGAGACCTTCACATCCTCAATCCCAATTTGCTGGTAGAAGCGGACGGTCAGCTCGATCACTTCGGCATCGGCGCGGGGGTTGGTGCTGCCAATGAGCTCAAAGCCAAACTGGTGGGCTTCGCGAAGGCGGCCCTTTTGTGGGCGTTCGTATCGGAAGATGGGCGTCACATACGAAATCCGGCTGAGGTTTCCTTGAGTCAGCAGGCCCGCCTCGACCATGGCCCGGATAGCGGGCGCGGTGCCCTCGGGCTTCAGGGCAACATCGCGGTCGCCTCGGTCGCGGAAGGCATAAATCTGCTTGGTGACGATATCGCTGGTCTCGCCGCTGGTCCTAATGAAGAGGTCGGCGTCCTCAAAGGTCGGGGTGCGAATTTCCTGATATCCGTACAGCCTGACCAAACGTCGAAATTCGTTCTCCAACCAAATCCAGCGAAAGCTATCGGCAGGAAGAACGTCCTCGGTGCCCCTCGGGGCCTGGTAGCGCATAAGGGCTTAAGTATGACGTTTTGAGCGCGATTGGGACGGTAAACTGAACCGCTGTTAGGGCTAATGTTCGGCTTCTGCTACGATAGGGATTGACAGAACCAGCCACGGATGGACGGTTTTACTTCATGAGCGCACTAATCATTTCAGGCGGAAAACGCATGGTCGGCGAGGTCGAGGTCGCTGGCAGCAAGAATACAGCCCTCGCCCTGCTCTCTTCGGTCGTGCTTGCCAATGGCGAGACGATCCTGCACAATGTCCCCTTTGTCTCGGATACCCACCACAAGGCGCGCCTGCTGGAGCGTTTCGGGGCCAAGGTGCGATGGGAAGGCAATTCTCTCCACATCGACTGCACCGAGGTCATCATCGGCGACGCCGACCCTGAGACAGTGCGGGCGATCCGGACGTCGTTCTACCTTCTTGGGCCCTTGCTTGCTCGCGTTGGGCATGTCGAACTCCCTTCGCCGGGTGGCTGCAAGATTGGCGCACGGCCCGTCGATTTCCACCTCAAGGGTCTGGCGGCCTTCGGGGCCGAGGTCGAGCTAAGGGGTGGCGTCTACCACGCCTCCGCTCCTCGCACCCTTCGCGGGGCCGAAATCTATCTTGACTTTCCCAGCCAGGGCGCGACGCAGCACCTGATGGCGACGGCGGCCATGATCGAGGGTCACAGCGTGATTCACAATGCTGCGCTGGAGCCGGAAGTCCAATATCTCGCTTCTTTCCTGAACAAAATGGGGGCCAAGATCGAAGGTGCCGGGACGAACACGATCACGATCGAAGGCGTGACCAGCCTCCGGCCGGTCGAGTATCGGGTGCCCGCCGACCGACTTCAGGCCGGGACCTATATGCTCGCCGGTGCCATCACGAAAGGCGATGTCACCGTGCGCGGCATCCTCCCCGAGCACCAGACGGCCGTCATCAGCAAGCTCCGCGAAGCGGGGGCGACCCTCGAAGAGGGCCACGACTGGATTCGCGTCCGGGCGGATGAGCGGCTTCGCGGTGTCGATATCCGAACGATGCCCTATCCAGGATTCCCGACCGACATGCAGCAGCCGATGGCCGCGCTCCTTTCTGTCGCTGACGGTACGAGCATGCTCGAAGAAACCATTTACGAGAGCCGAATAGGCCACGTTCAGGAGCTGAACCGCATGGGGGCCAATCTGAAGGTCTCCGGCGCTAGCACCATCGTGAACGGAGTAGAAGGGCTTCAGGGGGCCGAAGTGATCGCGAGTGACTTGCGGGCCGGTGCGGCCCTTGTCCTTGCGGGTCTGGCCGCCGAAGGCGAAACCATTGTGCGCAATATTCATTTCATCGACCGTGGCTACGAGCGGCTAGAATCCACCCTCACCTCGCTTGGCGCCGACATCCGACGCGAAGACAATGCCGCCACGTCCCGCCTCAGCGAGAACAACCTTTGAGACTCGTCCCCGAAATCGGCATCGACCTGGGCACCGCCAATATCCTCGTTTACCGGCGCGGTAAGGGCATCGTTCTGAATGAGCCCACGGTGGTCGCCATTGGGGCAAATGGCCGCGTTCTCGCCGTTGGCAATGAAGCCCGCGACATGCTCGGGCGCACGCCCGGCAACATCACCGCGATCAAGCCGCTGAAAGATGGCGTGATCGCGGATTACACCACAACGTTGAAGATGATCCAGTACATCTTCGACAAAACGTGTGGCACGCACCGTTTCTTGAAACCGACCGCGCTTGTATGCGTCCCGAGTGGTGTCACGAACGTCGAGCGTCGCGCCGTGGTCCAAGCGGCCCGCGAAGCGGGAGCGGGATTGGCGATGACCATCGAAGAGCCGATGGCGGCCGCCATCGGCGCCGGGCTGCCGATTTCTTCTCCGGGCGGCAACATGGTCGTCGATATTGGCGGCGGCACGACCGATATTGCCGTGATATCGCTGGGCGGCATTGTGCTTTCGCAGAGCCTGCGGGTGGGCGGAAACAAGATGGATGAGGCGATTATTCGCCACATTCGCAATGTCCACAACCTAATGATCGGAGAACCAACAGCCGAAGAGATCAAGATCAAGATTGGCTCGGCGTCGAAGTTGCCGCAGCCGTTGCGCATGGAGATTCGCGGCCGCGACCTCGTGCAGGGCTTGCCCAAGACCATCGAGATCACGAGCGACGAGATCTGTGAGGCGCTCACCGAGCCCCTGCGACAAATCGCGGAAAAGCTCTGCACCGTACTTGAAACCACGCCGCCAGAATTGAGCAGCGACGTTATCGAGCGGGGCATCACAATGACTGGCGGCGGGGCACTCTTGCGCGGCCTGGACAAGATGCTGAACGAAAAGACCGACATCACCATCCGGGTTGCCGACAATGCCCTGAACTGCGTGGCGATTGGGACGGGCCGAGCACTGGAAGAACTGGACGCAATCCGGGACAGTGGCGCTATTTCATCGCTCTGATCGCCGATAATAGAACCATGACTTTTCGTTCCATTTTGCTGGCTACGGTGATGATGACCAGCGTCCATGGCTTGGCGCAGCAGCAGCCAGTCCGGCCGAAGCTGAAGCCGGTCGCCAAGGCAAAAGCGGTCGACACACGCCCGGTGACCCAGCGAGAAGTCCAGAAAGTCATCAAGGAAGCGGCGCGAATCCTTGGCGAACCGGGCTACAAGCCACTGACTCCCGCTCAGACCAAACCCGTCTCGCGGGACCAGGTGGTGCAAGAACTCAGCCAGCTTTTCCGGACGCTGAAGCCGAAGTTCAAGACCACTCCGCGCAAGCAGCCGGTGCGGTCCGATGTGCTGAGCGTCTCGCCGAAGCTGCGACCGGACCTGGAGACTCTCATTGCCTGGGGTTCGGTGGGGCCCTTTGCTCCGCTCGCGACCAACAAAAATTCCACGATGACGCCCGCCGAGTTTGGCGACGCGCTCGGCATGTTTGTGGCCCGGATGGCCGACCTCACGCATCTGCCGAGCTCGAAATTTACGCCGAGCCTCATGGAAAAAGGCTAGCCCTTCGCGGGCTTAACCGCCAACGGATTGGCCGCCTCGGCCTTCAGGAGTTCGGCAAACCGCGAGCGCAGCTTTCGGTCGCCTTTCGTCCGCAGGGTCTGGGCGAGGACGATGGACTTTCCGAGACGAACAAAGCGAATCGTATTCACTTCTTTCGGGCCGTTGGCCCTGGTCGGCATACGCAGGAGCGTATCGTAGGCGGTTCGAAGCCGCCCCTCGCCTTCGAGGCCCGCAGCGGGCGACAGGGCGCGGAGAGCGGCGAGCTGGGCCGGCGAAGCCCACTTTTCCAGGTTCGCATAAGGCGTGGCCATCACTTCGTCGTCGGTCTGCTCGACAAATCTGCGCAGGAAGACGTCGCTGGTGCAAACCGGCGTGTCGATCGATTCGTCGTTGATGAGCGTGTACGCGAACGCCTCATCCATCCCGACTTTGCCATCGCTATTGTAATCGGCACCGGTGACAGGGGCGCCCAGGCGGCTTGTGCCGGTGAGGGCAGCGAAAAAGTAGCCGGTGAAGTCGCGGTAATTGGCCTCGTTGACTTCAGGGGTGCAGCCAGCCGCCGTCCGCTGGGACACGCTGGCGAAGAACCCGCAGAAATTCTGCTCTCGAATCGGTCCCTGGGGGTCGCCACGCTCAAAAAGAGTGTTGCCGAAAGCGCCGGAATAGCACTGGACCATAACGAGGGCCACAGGCGTTGATTTCGGGAGCGTATCGATGGCCTCGCCGAGCTCGCGCACTGTGAGGCCGGGTTGGCCCCAGAGGTCGAAGTAGTTGTTCTGAAATTCGCTGGGCGGGTTGGGACTGCCGTGGCCGGTGAAGTAAAGGAGGACGGGCGATTTGGGGCTCTTCTTCACGTCGGTGATCAGCGTCTGGAACTCCGCGAGGAACGGGGCGCGCTGCGAAGGGCCATCCATCCGGAAGAGGTCGGCGGCACGGTAGGCTTCCTTGTTCTGGGAGTCCAGGTACTGCACGGTCTCGGTGGTCGGGCTTCCGTCGGCAAAGAGCACGCGGGCGGCCGTTTGGGGCGGAATCAGGCGACCCAGGTAGCGGACGTTGCTTTCGATCGCGACCTGGTTGTACTTTGGCTCGGGGCCGCCACCGACGATAAGGGCGCGCAACGGCGCTCCCTGGGCCATTCCGAGCAAGGCAAGGGAAGCGATGAGCATAGCTTCATAGACGCTTTTCGCCGCGAAAGATCACAGTGCTAGTGGTGAGGAGGCGGTTCCAGGGCGATTTTCAGGACTTGGTCGACTTGTTTCACAAAGTATGCCTTCAAGTTGCCCCGAATCTCGGCGGGCACTTCTTCCAGATAATCCTTCTCGTTTTGGTCTGGCAAGATGACAGTCTGGACCCCGGCTCGATAGGCGGCAAGGACTTTCTCCTTGATTCCCCCGACGGGCAAGACTTGCCCACTCAGCGTGACCTCACCGGTCATGGCGAGCCGCTTGCGAACGGGGCGGTCGGTAAAAAGCGACGTAAGGGCGGTGACCATGGTGACGCCCGCGCTCGGGCCGTCCTTGGGGACCGCGCCAGCGGGGACATGGACGTGAATCTCGGCCTTGTCGAAGGCGTCGGCGGCGATGCCGAGGGGCTCGGCGTGGCTGCGGATATAGCTGAGGGCCGCGGTGACACTCTCCTTCATCACGTCGCCAAGCTGACCGGTGACGATCAGGCTCTTTGTGCCGGGCATCTTTGCACTCTCGATGAAGAGGACGTCGCCGCCGACGGGCGTCCAGGCAAGGCCGACGGCCGTACCAGGAGTCATCTCGCGATCCAGGACTTCCTCATGAAGGAAGCGCGGAGCCCCAAGCGCACTGGCGAGGAACTTGGCATTGACCACGACCTTCGACTTTCGGCCTTCGGCAAAAAGACGCGTGGCTTTGCGAACGACGCTGCCGATCTCGCGCTCCAGGTTTCGCACGCCCGCTTCTCGGGTGTAGTGTCGGATGAGGGTCTGCACTTGTTCAGGTTCGAACGAGATCTGGCCCTTGGTGAGACCATGCTCTTCGATCTGCTTTGGGATCAGGTGTCGCTTCGCGATTTCGGCCTTTTCTTCTTCGGTGTAGCCACTGAGTTCGATGACTTCCATTCGGTCGCGCAGGGCGGCCGGGATGGTATCGAGGCGGTTGGCCGTCGTGACGAAGAACACCTTGCCGAGATCGAAGGGAATATCGAGGTAGTGGTCGCGGAAGGTCGAATTCTGCTCGGGATCGAGCACTTCGAGAAGGGCAGATGAAGGATCGCCGCGAAAGTCGTTGCCCAGCTTGTCGATCTCGTCCAGCATGAGGACGGGGTTGTCGGTTTCCGCTCGTCGAAGGCTTTGGATGACCTGACCCGGTAGGGCGCCGATGTAGGTGCGACGATGGCCGCGAATCTCGGCTTCATCCCGCATTCCGCCAAGCGAGATTCGACCAAATTTTCTCCCCATCGCGCTTGCGATGGATCGGCCAAGCGAAGTCTTTCCCACGCCAGGGGGGCCCGCGAAGCAGAGAATCGGCTGGCGAACACGGCCGCCCTTCTTCACTTTGCGAACGGCGAGGAATTCGATGATCCTCTCCTTGATCTTTTCCAGACCGTAGTGGTCGCGGTCGAGGACGATTTTGACGTCGGCGAGTTCGAGATTGTCCACCGATGAGGTGTGCCAGGGCATCGAAACGATCCAGTCGATGTATGTTCGCGAGACCGTGTACTCGGGCGCTCCGGGGTTCATGCGGCGCAGGCGGTCGAATTCTCGATTGGCTTCCTTCAGGGCGACTTCGGGCAGGTTGGCCGCTTCGATTTTGGCCCGTAGTTCGTCGATCTCTTCGCCCCGATCATCGGGCTCACCAAGTTCGCGCTGAATTGCCTTCAGTTGCTCGCGCAGGTAGTAATCGCGCTGGGACTTGCTTAGCTCGGTGTTGACTTCGGATTGCACCTTGCTGGTGAGTTCCAGTACGCGGACTTCACGCGAGAGCATCTCCAGAAGCGCACGGAGACGCGGTTGGATCTCGATGACTTCAAGGACCTTCTGCTTGTCCGCCACGCTCAACGCCATATGGGCGGCGACGAGGTCGGTCATGACACTCGTCTCCTGGACGTTTTGGGTCAGCGAACGAAGTTCGTCGGGGAGGTGGGGGGCGAGGCGAACGGCCTGGTCGAACAGGGCGGCGACAGAGCGGCGCAAAGCTTCGACTTCCTCAGCTCGATCTTCGGGGACCTCCGCCTCAGTGATGACCTCAATGCGGGCGCGGAGGTAGGGCTGCTCCTGCAGACGCTCGACGATGCGGAATCTCGACACGCCCTGGACAATCAGACGGACCGAATCGGGCATCTTGACCAAGGTCCGGATGATCACGGCGCAGCCGTATTCGTAAACGTCCTCGAAAACCGGGTTGTTTTCCTGCGGTTTCCGCTGGGCGATGGCACCGATGATCCGGTTATTGCTTGCAATTGACTCGTCGATGAGCTGCACGCTGCTCTCGCGTGAAACGCTGAGCGGAGCGATCAGCATCGGGTAGATCACGCTGTCGCGCAAGGGCAGCAGGGCGATTTCGGAGGGAATATCCGGCTGAGGATCATCGTCGTGGCTGGCGGCCTCGGTCGCTTCCAGAACTTCTTCGAGGGCGGGAAAATCCTCTTCAACGGGCAACTTCATTTCGGCCATTATTCGCTGACCACCCGGATCGACTGGGTGCGTTCACGCTTGGGGATTACTACGACAAGGAAACCATTTCGATATTGGGCGCGGATTCCGTCGGGATCGATCGAGACGTCCGGGAGCTTGATTTCGCGCATGAATTCGCCGTAGTAAATTTCGAGCTGGTAGAAGCCGACGTGGCTATCGGGGTTAGAGATCGGTTCGGCCCGATGCCCGCGCAGGAGCAGGGCATGACGCTCCGGCGTGTAGTGCAGCTGGATGTCCTCGCCTCGGACGCCTGCGAGCTCTGCGCGGAGGATGAACTGCCGTTCCTCTTCCATCAGGTCAAGGCGGGGTTCCCAGCATCGGCCATTGGCCAACCGGGGGCGCACCGTGCCCAGGCAAGCAGATTCGCCGGGGAGATCGCCACCGAGCGAATAAAACCACTCCTCAACTTCTTTGCGAGCCATCTGCGAAGTTTACTCCCCTCTCCTCGCGGATGAATGCTCGCTGGGTCCAACCCCAAAGGCTGAAGACCGACAACACCGATGCGCCCGCACCAAGGGCGATGGGAATGCTGTAGCGCGCGGCCAGCCACCCGATTCCCAAAGTGCCGACCGGTCCGAGGCCGGACAGCGCCCAGACATGCATGGCGATCACGCGGCCCCGCAGGTGGTCTGGACTCAGGGTTTGGAGCAAGCTGTTGGTGGTGTTGAACTGCATGATCGCGCAAAGCCCGAGCAAAGCGAACATGCAATAGGCGACCGAGACAAGGGAAGTGGCGGCAAGCAAAAAGAGACCGAGAGCCATGCCCGTCATCGAGAACAGAACCTGCAGCTCTTTCTTTTTCGAAGTCGCCAGGGCGGTGACGAGGGCTAGGGCCGCGACGGCGCCGATACCGATCATGCTGTAGGCATTTCCGAGGCCCGCTTTGCCAAGCCCGAGTTGGGTTTTGGCGATTGCAGGCAAAAGCGCCATGTAGGCAAGGCCAAACGAACTCGTGATGCCCTCGAGAATCAGAAGCGTCCGCAGACGGCGATCCTGGAACGTGTAGCGAAACCCCTCGGCGATGAGATCGATGATCCCCAACGACGACGGCGGCCCGGCCGAGAGGTCGGACCGAATCGCGAGGGCTCCAAGGATGAGGGCGAGGAAGCTGAGGCCATTGACGAAGTAACAAATTTGCGGGCCGACCACGGCAAGCAACTGGCCGCCAATCGCGGGGCCAATAAGTCGGGCGAGGTTGAAGGTGAGTCCGTTCAGAGGCACCGCCGTCGCGAGGTCCTCGACAGGGACGACCCGGCTGACGATCGACTGGCGGGCGGGGATCTCGACACAACTCGTAAAGCCACCGAGGAGCGCCACTACAAGAATCTGCTCATAGGTGATGAATTTGGCGTAGGCGGCATAGGCAAGAAAGAGCGCTCCGAAAGCCAGGAGCGCCTGGGTCACGACCAACAGCATCCGGCGGTTGAGCGTGTCGACCAGAGTTCCGGCGATGGGGCCGAGCAGCATGATCGGGGCCATCCCGGCAAAGCTCACCATGGCGAGTTTGGATTCATCACGCGTGAGTTCGTAGACCAGATAGCCCTGGGCCACGCTTTGGACCCACGAACCGGAGAACGAAAAGAACGCGCCGAACCATAGAAGGCGAAAATCTCGGATACCGAGAACGCGCGCCACGGGCCCCTTCGAAAGCTGTGTCCACCAGGCTTTGAACCTGCCCTGACCCTTCGCTGGGTCGGAGGGCAGGCGAGAAGACATGTCTTAGTATGTCCTAAGAGTTACCGACATTCGGGCTCGGCTAGGTAACATGCTACGGTAGGGTGGTCATTGGATAAGGCTCGTTCACTGAAAATTTTGCAAGTGTGTTCGAGTGCCACAACCTCGGGAGCTGAGCGCCATGTGCTCCAGCTCTCTCAATTGCTTGAGTCACGTGGTCACGGCGTTTCCGCGGTCACTTCCAGCGACGGTTGGCTGACCCAACGCCTTTTTGATGCTGGTTTGGACGTCCAGGTCAGCCCAATGAAGGGACGCGGGTGGCTCCGCTCGGTCGCCTTGCTTGCGCGCGAGATTCGCCGCAAGAAGATCGACGTGGTTCACACGCACCTGACCCGGGCCGCCTACATCGGCTACGCCGCAGGGCTCCTGACCAGAACTCCGGTGGTCACCAGCGTCCATATCGCCAATCACGATTATATTTATCGACGCCTGGCCCATGGCCGCAATCGCCTGGTTGCGGTCAGCAACTTTGTCCGCGGCATGTTGCACGGCCGGGGAATCCCGGATCGCTTCATCGACACCGTCCACAACGGCACGGATTTTGATGAACTCGAGTCGATTTCGCCTGAAACAGTGGCCTCCGAGCTCGAAATCCCCGAGAATCGAAAACTGGTCGGATTGCTGGGCCGAGTTTGTCGGGAAAAAGGGCATCTGGAGATGGTTGCGGCCATGCCCCAGATCCGGAAGGCTCACCCCGAGGCGCATTTTGTTTTTGTGGGCAAGGTCGAGCCGACTTTTGAGCTAGAGATGCAGGCGGCGATTGACTCGGCTGGTATCTCGGACCGCTTGACCCTGACCGGCCTTCGTCACGACGTGCCTCGTCTGCTCGATGCTTTTGCCCTCACCACGATGCCTTCGCATCGGGAAACGTTTGGCCTTGCTGCCCTCGAAGCAATGGCGCGCGGCAAGCCCGTGGTAGCTTCTCGCGTGGGCGGGCTCCCTGAGCTGGTGCATCACCAACAGACCGGACTGCTCGTTGACCTGCGGCCCGATGAGATTGCCGAAGCGGTGACGTATCTGCTTTCGAATGATATTGAGCGAGAGCAAATGGGCTTGCAGGGCCGCCGGATGGTGCGCGAGAAGTTCACGCTCGGCGAGATGGCCAACCGATTCGAAGGCGTGTATCAACGCGCAATTGGCTAGGTACCCTAAGCACCTATGGCGCGGATCGGCTTCGTGGGACTGGGCGTGATGGGCGCGCCGATGGCGGGGCACCTTTTGGCGAGCGGCCACACCGTGACGGTCTGGAACCGGACAGCGGCCAAAGCCGAGCCCCTGCGCGAGAAAGGTGCCTTGGTGGCCGTCGACCTCGCCGAACTCGCCAAAGACCAAGACGCGGTTTGCCTTTGCGTGACCGGTAGCGAGGACGTTCGAATCTGCGTCACCGCGATGGCTCCCTTTCTGAGCGCGAATGCGCTGGTGATTGACCACTCAACGATCGCTCCGGCGGCTGTCCAGGAGATCGCGGCCTTGGTTCCCCGTTTCGTTGATGCACCGGTCACAGGTGGCAGCATGGGGGCCCAGAAGGGGCAACTGACGGTTTTCCTCGGCGGGACGGTGCAAGACTGTGCCGACGCCCAGAGCATCATCGCACCCTACACGAAGAGGTCGGAGCGCGTCGGCGACGCGTCGGCGGGCCAAAAGATGAAGCTGGCGAACCAGATTGCCGGAGGCATCGCCGTGCTCGCCCTGAGCGAGTGCGTTGCGTTCGCCGTCAAGGCTGGCCTCGACCCGGCCCAGGCGATCGATATGATCGGAAGCGGTGCAGGCGGCAGCTGGGCCTTCACGAACTACGGCCCCAAGCTCTTGGCCCACGACAATTCTCCCGGGTTTAGCATCGCCAATCAGCGCAAGGACTTTTGCTATGTGCTGGAAACCGGCTTGGAAATCGGGGCTTCTTTGGAGGGCACGGCCCTGGTTGACCGATTGCTTGGAGTGATTCAAGACCAGAGTTATGGAGACCTTGCCACCGTTTCTTTGTACGAATCACTTCTCGGTGAGGCCATCACCGAGTGAGCGACGCGCGACGACCGCTGGCGGTGAAACTGGCGGGAATCAGCAAGCGCTTTGGGGCCGTCCGGGCCCTAGAATCCGTTGACCTTGATGTGGAGCAGGGCACCCTCCACGCCATCGTGGGTGAAAACGGGGCGGGCAAGACAACCCTGATGAAGGTTCTCTACGGCGGGCTGACGCCGGATGCAGGGACGATCACTCTGGATTCAGGGCCGGTTGAGTTTGGCAGTAGCGCTGCAGCCATCCAAGCTGGGATTGGCATGGTGAGCCAGCACTACGGCATCATCGGTGAACTCAGTTGCCTGGATAACTTGATTTTGGGCACCGAGCCCCTTTGGATTGATCGGGGGCAGTTGAAGTCGCGGGCCGACGGCTTGGCGAAACAGATGGGTTTTGAGTTCGACTGGGAGGCCCGGGCGGAAACGCTCTCGCCTTCGGGGGCCCAAAAGCTTGAAATTTTGAAGCTACTTTGGCGAAATGCTCGAATCATGATTTTGGACGAGCCCACGGCCATGCTCTCGCCGAGCGATGGCGAGGCATTGTTCGGAAGCCTAAAGACCTTGGTGGAGGCGGGGGCGACGGTGATCCTGGTCACCCACCGATTGCCCGAAGTGATGGACCATTGCGACCGCGTCACTGTCTTGCGGGGCGGGGTCAAGGTTGGCGAGCGCTTCGTTTCTGAGACTTCGAGTCGTGAACTGGCCGAGATGATCGTGGGGCACGAACTTGCCGCGCCACTGGGCCTTGACGCGGTTCAGCCCGGCGAAGTGGTTTTGCGAGTCGATGACCTCTGGGTGTCGGGTGATCGCGGAGACGATGCCGTGAAGGGCATGAGCATGAGCTTGCGGGCGGGCGAGGTTGTGGGCCTGGCTGGAGTCGATGGCAATGGTCAGCGAGAGCTTGTGCGTGCACTACTCGGGGTTTCGCGAGCAAAGGCGGGACGAATCATTTTTGGCGATCAAGAGATCACGCGGTCTCACGTTGCCGAGCGGCTGGCGCAGGGGATGGCGATCATTCCCGAAGATCGGCATGACGAAGCCATTATCGAGGATTGGTCCGTCGCCGACAACTCAATCTTGGGCCTCCAGCGACGGCCACAGTTTGGCAAAGGGCTCGGGCTCGATTCAGCGGGTGTTGGCGCCTGGGCGGCATCGGTGGCAGCGCGATTCGGCGCCAAGCACGGGGGGCTGGCGAAGGCCATTCGGGGGCTGTCGGGGGGGAATCAGCAGCGTGTGGTCGCGGCCCGCGCTCTCAACTCCAACCCCAAGTTGCTCCTTGCTTTCCAACCTGTGCGCGGCCTGGACATCACCGGCACTGATGAGGTCTACCGGGCGATCCGGACCTCGTGCCAAGGCGGAATGGCGGCTTTGGTTGTTAGCTTTGACCTCGATGAGCTGCTGAAGTACTGCGACCGTGTGCTCGTCGTCCATGCCGGCACGATCGCTGAACCCTCGGCGACGGGTGCCCGTGATCGCAACGAAATTGGCCGTCTGATGGTGGGTGCGGCGTGAAAGGACGTTGGGACGTTGTTGCCCTCGTGGTTGGTGCCTTCGGATTGCTCATTGCCGTGTTGGCCGTTTCGGGCGCATCGCCGTTGGCCACGGTCCAGACTCTATTTCGTGGCAGTTTGGGTTCGCCGGGGGCGATCTCGGGGACTTTGCGCGAGACGACACCCCTTCTGATCGCGGGATTGGCGGTCTTTGTTGCCCTGCGCGCGGGCCTGTTCAATATCGGGGTGGACGGCCAGTTGGTGGTGGGAGCGCTGGCTTGTGCATGTGTTGCGCTGCGGTTTCCCGGCCCGATTGGGTTGGTCCTGGGGACGATGGCTGGGAGCATTGCGGGGGCACTTTGGGCATGGCCTGCGGCCTGGATCAAGGCCGTGCGCGGCGGTCACGAAGTTATCAGCACGATCATGCTGAACAACATTGCGGGCCTGTTGACCACGGCCCTGGTCGCCGGTCCCCTCAAGGACGCCAAGGAGCAATCGCCCACCACGGCCACGCTAGGGGCATCTGATCGGATGCCTTGGCTCATCGACCAAGCCCCATTTCAGGTGAATCTCGCCATCCTGTTTGGCGTGGTCGGGACGGTCGCGATGGCCTGGTGGCTCAAGCGCACAGTCTCAGGTTACGAACTCCAAGCCGTCGGGGGCAATCCTGTGGCGGCTTCGTTCGCGGGGATCGAGGCCAAACGCGTGACCATGCGCACCATGATCCTGTCGGGAGCCATCGCTGGGTTTGCTGGTTGCATGCAGGTCTTGGCCTATGAAGGTCGCTTTTACGCGGGATTTTCGCCGGGCTATGGTTTTGATGCCTTGGGCGTGGCCCTGCTGGCGGGATCGAACGCCCTCGGCGTCCTTCCATCTTCGCTGCTATTCGGGATCCTCGCAAAGGGCGGTACCGCGATCCAAATCATGGGCGTGCCGAAGGGGATCACGACGGTCGTGCTTGGTTTGGTGATCTTGGTTGCCGCCGTCTTGCGCTATCGAAAGCAAGGAGAACCTGCGCGATGAACCTTCTTTGGCTGACCCTCACGCTGGCGGCTCCTCTTGTTCTCGCAGCCATGGGCGGCTACATGAGCGAGCGCTCTGGGGTGGTGAACATTGCCCTTGAGGGCAAGATGCTCATGGCGGCGTGCGTCACGGCGATGACGGCTTGGACTTTTGGGCCGGTGGCGAGCCTAGGTTTTGGGGTCTTGGCCGCGATCGCCTTGAGTTTGCTCCATGCGTTGGCGACGCAGCACTTTCGCATCGATGCCATTGTGAGCGGTATGGCCGTGAACGCGCTGGCGGCCGGGGGCTCGAACTTTGTACTGCAACGGTTTGATGATCCTTCTCGATCTGGCCAGTTTCCGGCGCTTCCACTGCAACTTTTCTACGTCTTTGCCTTCGCGGTGCCGGTGCTTCTTTGGCTACAATCGAAGTACTTCCGCGAGGGTCTGCATCTTATTGCCGTAGGGGCAGACCCGGAGAAGGCTCGGCAAGCGGGATTGAATCCATCCAAGGTTCGTGCCCGGGCCCTGGTCTTTACGGGCGTCTATTGTGGCTTCGCGGGCGCCTTGCTGGCGACGGAAACCGGTGGATTCACTGATGGAATGACGGCGGGGCGGGGATATATCGCGCTGGCGGCGCTCATTCTGGGCGGGTGGCGGCCGCTCCCAACACTTGGTGCTTGCGTCGCGTTCGGATTCTTCAGTGCTCTGCGTCTGCAACTCCAGGGCACGCCTGTTTTCGGTGTCGAACTCCCGTCCGAACTTTGGGCGTCGTTACCCTACGTGGCCACATTGGTGGCTCTTGCCGGATTGTTGGGGCGGGTTCGGCCCCCGGCTGGCCTCGGAAAACCATGATCACCACGCCCTTTCTGACCCTCTTACTGGCCCAATCAGGGGCACCAAACGCCCTGCTCGAGAGTTGCGTGCAGCGAATGCGTTCGCTCGCCCTGGAGCCTTCCAAAGCTGTGGTCGTTCGGTCGAAGGTGACGACCGGCACCACGTTGGAGCAGGTCTTTGACCTTGCCTACTCGGGTGATCGACTGCGAGTGGCGCTCGCGGTGGCGGCAACTCCGCAAAGCGCAGGCAGCAATCGAACCTACTATCTGGAGGGGGCCAAGTTCCTTGCCATCGAGCCAGACGCCACTGAGTGGCTGAGCCGGACGGTCTCGGCCCGGGCGACGCGGCTCCAGCGACTGGAGCAGGGAATGGGGCGGATGGATGACGCGGTGCGAATCCTCCTGAGTCCGGCGGCGGTGAGCGAGATCGTCGGTCCGCTCGCCGCTGCGCCGAATTGGCGGGCCCAGACCCGGGCAAACGAGACTGTCCTGACCCGAGGGCCAATCCAGGGCGTGGACACGACGGTGAAGATCGACAACCAGCGCCGCCTGACCTCGCTGCGGATCAACTCGCAAGGGTCGATCATGCAGTGGGAATATCGATACGGCGCGGCCAAGCCGTTGGCGGCGGCGCGGGTTCCTTCGGGATATCGCCGGGTGGATGCCTTCACCGCCATGCCCTTGCCGCCGCGATACGCCAATGCGGGGGCGGAGAAGGTTGGGAGTCGGATCTTGCGAACTTACGGCGCCCTGAAGAGGGGCGAAATCGTGGTGACGGAAGACGGTTCGCGTCGAACCATTCTGGTTGGTAGCGGAAAACTTGCCCAAATCGAACCTAAGCAGGCTTTTGTATTCGACGGCAAATCCTTGTCTTTCCGTGTTGCTCGTGCAAGCCGTAGCGGAGCGGCGAAGCGAACTCAGGTTTTGGATCGGCTGGCGGCGGCGGGCTTCAAGATCGATCCGTTCGCCCGCAACTACCTCACGCGGACAGTGCCATTCCAGAACATCCTGAAACCAGGGACCAGCGTCAAGATTGATGGCACCGTGGTGGTGAACGGCGTACCGTGCGACATTGTGCTCGCGACCGCGCCGACCTTTAGAGTGTCTATGTTTGTGCGGCGCACCGATGGCTTGGTCCAGAGCTTGACGAGCGAAGCCATCGACCCCCGAGGCCGAACGGCGAGCCGATCTGTGTATGCCTATGAATACAAAAGCTTAGGCAAAACACCGCCCTCGTCTCGCTTCCGTCTCTGAACCTACTTCTTCCTACCCTCGTTGAGGTCGATTCCGATCGTCCGCTCGGCTCCGTTCAAGAAGGTGTCCTTGTCTCGGATCACGGCTTGGGGTGGGAGCTGGGCGCTCTCGGTGGTCAACCCCGAGATCTTCTTGACCGCCGTGCCAATCGCCATGAATTCGATCACTCCCCCGCCTAGAGCATACACATATGTCTTGATACCAAGTACGTCATCCGCTCCGCACGCGGCGGCGTCGTTGGCGATATGTTGCAGTGCGTTCTCGCGGGCCTCATAGATAAGCGTGGTCAGTTCGCTGATTTCACCCCGTGAGAACGACTTGAAGAAGGCCGAGAGGCCGCCGACGAACCCCAGGGAGTAGACCGAAACGCCAAGCACAAGTTGGATTGGCATATATCCCATGTGGACAACATTCCACATTTCCTCATTAGTGAGGTCGCTCGTGATGGGTTCGCTCGTGAATTCCTCGCCAAGTTTGGGATGATAGGCGGCGGTGCCGATCATCACCATCTCCTGCATACCCTGGAAGGGGAGGATGCTCGTCCGGATGCCAACGACCGCATTGGCCCCGTATTGCTTGGCGTCGTCCCTGATCCTCTGCAACGCCAAGTGACGGGTTGTGTTAAAGATTTGGGAGTATTCCTTTATTTCTCCGCGTCCAAGGCCACGGAATGCACCGGTGATGCCCGCTCCGACGCCGATAGAGTAGGCCACATTGCCGAAAACAAAATGTTTCGGGTGAAATCCTGCATCCATCTGGCAGTAGAGCTCCTGACCATCGGCGCAGCTGGAGAACTCCAGGGCGCTCGCCATCACGTCGGGACGGTGAACGCAAGACGCGATGCTGAGGAATTCGACATTTCCGCCGTGCATCACGAGTTCGCTGGAGACACCCGTAAGGCCGACGGCTCCCTTGAGGTCGGTCCAGGCACACATTCGGTCGAACGACGCCTTTCGACCCTCTTGGATGATGCTCGTGATTTGGCCTACTTCACCACCGGTGAGGGTCTTGAACCCGGCTCCGATGGAGCCAACGAACCCGACCGAGAAGACACTGTTGCCAATGACGAGATCGCCGGGATCCAGCCCCTTCTGCTTCAGGCAGTACATCTCGTTTCCCGAAAGTCCAGTCATGATGGCCATGACTGGAAGTTTCGAGGTTTTGCCATCCGTTCCTTCTCAGAAGGTGACGTCAGACGCGGATGAATGCGCCGACCTGGGGATTCTGGTGAAGCTCCTCGAGTTCGGGCGGGCCGGGGCGTTGGGGCTTGTCTCGCTCCATGTTGACCACGCAAAGAAATCCAAGCGGCTCGCCCTCGGTTGCCCGGAATTGGTGCCAGGTCATGGGGGGCACGTGGACAACGTCGTGAGTCTGAATCTTTGTGATGGTCTCACCCACAAGGACATGACCAGATCCGCGAAGGATCATCACCATGTGCTGGTGGTCGTGCCTTTCCAGGGTCGAGTGGCCATCGGCCTGCATCTCGAAATAGCGGAGCTCGACGGGCATGTTGCCCTCGCCCTTCAGCAGAGTCTGCCGAGTGATGCTCTTGAAGTGGGTGCCGCCATCCTCTTTGTAAGGATGGATTGGCACGCCCTGCCAGGTGTAATCCCCATCGCGTGGCTGAACCATGTCTAGGGATACAGTTTACTTGCTCTAATGGGCACCAGTGGCCGCGACGGTTGCGCCGCCATCGAACTCAATGGCCCACTCGTTCTCCCGCTCCACATAGGTTCCGCACGGCGCGCCTTCCGGGGCGACCCGAAGTGCCTCATCATCCAATCGCGATCCATCCATCCGGAAGACCGGGAAGTAGTACTTTGCCACCTGCTCAGTCTCGGCGGCGATGTAGTGGCCAATAAGGGTTCGGCGGAATCGATCCGAACGATTCATATAAGAGCCGTGGATCACACTGCCATTGAAGAAAAGGACATCGCCCTTTTTCATGATCGCCTGCTCGGGAGTCAGGCCGGCCGGGATCGGCGTTTCCCAATCGCCCCAGCAGATCTCGCTGAGTCCGGGAGTCTCCTTCTGGCAGATGATCGGAAGCTCTTGCGATTCGGGTACGAGGACCATGCAGCCGTTTTCCTCGTCGATATCTTCCAAAGCCATCCAGGCCGCAATGCAGGTTCCGGGTTGCACCTGCAAGTAGGTGTTGTCCTGGTGCAGGTTCTGGCCCCGGGCTCCGGGCGGCTTGAAGTAGACCATGGTCTGGACGGCGAACGGGCTCTGGCCCATGAACGCGGTCAGGTGCTCGTCAATTCTTGGGTCGACCATGTAGCCGAAAGCGACGTCGTCGCCACGATGGGGCTGAAGCAGTCGCGGGTATCGCTTCAGGGGGTCGGAATGGTTCGGGTCGACCGTGCCCTCGGCCCAGCCGTCGCCTCCACGCTCCACCATCGCAGTGAAGTACTCCCGATAGTGATCGCATTCCTCGGCGGAAAAGAGTCCACTAGCAATGGCAAATCCCTTTGCTTGATACTCGGCCAAAACTTCCGGCTGAACCATGGCATTCATTATTCGCCGAACTGGTGTTGGTTCGGTATGCCACAATTGGGCATCTCCATGCGATTTTCGCCGGTTTCACAATCGCTTGAGTTCGACAAGTATGACCCCAGCGTCCCCGACTTGCATTGCGGGAGCTTCGATTCGGACGAGAACTATCGCATCATCCGGCGTCGCGGCGCGTCGTCGTGGCTCCTGACCCTCACGACCGGCGGGGCGGGCTATCACCGTACTTCGAAGCAGGAGCACCGTTCGCTTGCGGGGATCGTCACGCTCTGGGAGCCGAGGGTCTATCAGGAGTATGGGACGCTTCCAGGCGCAGGGCATTGGGCATTTCACTGGGTCCACTTTGTGCCCCATCCACACTGGCGGATGCTGTTGGATTGGGGCGTTGCCGACGAGGGCTTTCGTTCCTTGGCGGTGGACTCGGATGATCCAGTTTGGCCAGTGATCCTTAATCATTTCGAGAAGATTCAGACTCTCTTGGATCGGGCGTCGTTTTTGGATCGGGTGGAGGCGCATGCTCATCTTGAACTGCTTTGTGTGGAGCTGCGGCGGCGAACCCCGATGCAAGGATCGGGGGATTCGAGGCTGGACGACGCGATTGCCTTTGGACTTCGGCACCTTGGCGAGGCTTTTGGCGTTCGGGACCTCGCGGAGCGGGCGGGCTTGTCGCCTTCCCGATTCGCCGAGCTCTTTCTGGCGGCGACCGGGTTGCCGCCGCGGGCCTACTTCGAGCAGGAGCGAATCTCGCGGGCCCGCCAGATGCTCGCCCTGACAAATATGCCGATCAAGCTGGTTGCATTAGAGCTGGGTTTTCGCAGTGAGTTCTACTTTTCGAACCGTTTCCGCCTGCTGACCGGTCATTCGCCGAGCGAATATCGGCGCCTGCAGGAGGTGGCTACATCCGAAACAGGCTAAAGCCAGGGGGCTCGATGGGGGCGTTTCGGGCCGCCTGGATTCCGAGGCCTAGGACCCGACGCGTATGAATTGGATCGATCAAGCCATCATCCCAAAGTCTGGCGGTTGCGTAGTAGGCTGACGATTCAATTTGGTACTTTTCGAGCGTGGGTGCACGGAATGCTTCCTGCTCTTCGGGGGTCATGGTCTCGCCTTTGGCGGCGATTTGGTCCATTTTGACGGTGAGAAGCACGTTGGCCGCCTGCTCGCCACCCATCACCGAGATGCGTGCGTTCGGCCACATCCAAAGCTGTCTTGGCCCAAAGGCTCGTCCGCACATGCCGTAGTTGCCCGCTCCGAACGATCCGCCGACGATCACGGTGAACTTGGGCACGTTGGCCGTGCTGACCGCCGTGACGAGCTTTGCGCCATGTTTGGCAATGCCTTCATTCTCATATCGACGGCCGACCATGAATCCGGTGATGTTCTGGAGAAAGACCAGGGGAATGCGCCTTTGGCAGCAAAGCTCGATGAAATGGGCACCTTTCTGGGCTGATTCACTGAACAAAATGCCGTCGTTGGCGATTACACCCACCATCTCGCCATAGATTCGTGCAAATCCGCATATCAAGGTCTGACCATATCCAGCCTTGAACTCCTGAAACTCTGAGCCATCGGTTAGTCGTGCAAGGAGCGCGCGCATGTCCATCGGTCGTCGCGTGTCGGCGGGGATCAGGCTGTAGATTTCCTGGGTAGGAAAGAGAGGGTCTTTGGGAGCAACCGGTTCAACTCCCCAACCGACCGATCGATGCGGGCTTGGAGTGGTCTCAATGATGTTGCGGACGATTTGCAGCGCCTCGTGGTCGTCCTGAGCCAGGTGGTCGGCTACGCCGCTGATGCGGGTGTGGACGTCGGCGCCGCCGAGGTCTTCGGCGGTCACTTCCTCGCCAGTGGCGGCCTTGACCAGCGGAGGCCCCCCGAGGAAGATGGTGCCTTGTCCCCGCACGATCACGGTTTCATCGCTCATGGCGGGCACGTAGGCGCCACCGGCCGTGCACGAACCCATCACGCTTGCAACCTGGGGGATGCTGCGGGCACTTAGCTGGGCTTGATTAAAGAATATTCGCCCAAAGTGGTCCTTATCGGGGAAAACTTCACTTTGGAGGGGGAGAAAGGCCCCGCCGGAATCGACGAGGTAGATGCAGGGGAGCCGGTTCTCAAGGGCGACTTCTTGGGCCCGCAGGTGCTTCTTGACCGTCATCGGGAAGTAGGTGCCGCCCTTCACCGTCGCATCATTTGCCACGATCACGCATTCTCGGCCATGGATTCGGCCAATGCCGGTGACGACGCCTGCGCTTGGAGCCCCGCCGTCGTACATTCCCTCGGCGGCGAGGGCACTGAATTCGAGAAACGCCGAACCTTCGTCGAGCAGGGCATCAACTCGCTCACGGGCGAGGAGCTTGCCCCGTTTCTTGTGTTTTGCCACGGCGTCCGGACCGCCGCCCTCCAGTGCGCACGCCGTCCGGGCATGGAAGTCGTCCATCACCTGCCGCATGGCCTCGGCGTTTGCGCGGTGTTCGTCGTCGTTGAGGTTCACCAGGGACTGAATGGGCTCCATTTCTTTGGAGTTCGTGGCGGCGAGCGCTGGTCCTTCCGTCCGCGCTCCACGTTCATAGCGAAACAAAAGGGACTCTTCCCGCATTCCCATCGTAGTCAGAATCAAAGGAACATCAAAAGGCACAAATCATGGCAAATTCACCCCTCATCCTCATCAGTGCGCTCCTCGCCGTCGCCGGAGCGGCTACTCTTATTGGCATGAGTTCCAATCAACCCGAACCCGTCGCCTCTCCCACCTCGATTCCGGCTGGCTCCAAGTCGCTCGTTGTCGCGGGCGGCTGCTTCTGGTGCCTGGAGACGATCTATGACCAGTTGGTCGGCGTCATCGACACCGAGAGCGGCTACGCCGGGGGCAAGACGGCCAAGACCACCTATGAACAGGTCTGCATGGGTAACACTGGACACGCCGAAGTCATCAAGATCACTTACGACCCGGCCAAAATCACCGAGAAGGAGCTGCTGAATATCTTCTTCACCTTCCACAACCCCACGACTTTGAACCGTCAAGGGCCAGATTCGGGGACCCAATATCGCTCCGCGATCTTCTATGCGAATCCCGAAGAGAAGAAGCTCGCCGAGGATGTCATCGCCCAAATCACCAAGGAAAAGATCTGGAAGGATCCCATCGTGACGACGGTGGAGCCACTGGTCAACTACAGCCGAGCCGAAGAATATCATCAGGATTACTTCGAAAAGTTTGAGAAATCGAGCTTGGCCCAGAAGATGACCATGAACGCGGGATACTGCTCCGCGATCATCGAGCCTAAGGTCAAAAAGTTCCGCGTGCAATTCGCTTCGAAGCTGAAGAAGAAAAGCTAACGGCTCCCAAACCCGGTAATCTCTCGGGCGATGTCGCTCCTCAATGCCAAAATTGGTGATCAGTCGCCCGAGATCTTTAATGCCGTCATCGAAATCCCTCGTGGAAGCACGAACAAGTACGAAGTTGACGCCAAAACCGGCATCATCAAGCTTGACCGGGTCCTCTATAGCCCACTCTTCTACCCTTGCGACTATGGCTACATCCCCGAGACGCTATATCTGGACGGTGACCCGCTCGATGTTTTGGTCCTGCTGAGCCACCCAACTTTCCCCGGTTGCATCATCGAGGCCAGCGCCATCGGAGTGCTGGAGATGACCGACGAAAAAGGCCCCGACGAAAAGATCCTTGCCGTCGCCACCAAGGACCCGCGCTATGGCTACCGCCGGTCGATTTCTCAACTCAATGAGCACACCCTGAAGGAAGTTTTGCACTTCTTCCAGATCTACAAGGACCTGGAAGAGAAGTCAGTCGAGGTGCGTGGATGGCACGACCGAGATGTCGCGGTTGAGTTGATTCGACAGTATCGGGTTTGATCTGACCACAAAAGACCTGTTGGCCCACCAGCCTCTGACAACTGGTGCGACTTGCCAGTCGGTTCTATCCTACTGTGACAAGGTGATCTACTAGGGATTCATGCTTGATCTGCCTTAACAGGTTATGGCCATCATTGCTATGCTACTCGGATGCAAGTCATCCATTGTCATCGGATCTGCGGACATCTGGGACTTGACGTCGAAATGAACTCCATGATCATTGGTAAAGTCTGTAGGGGTCATGCCTAAGACTTAGTACAATCACATCGTCGATAGCGACAAGGACGGAAAACATGATTACGTTTTCAAACCCTCGACATGCGACCTTGCTGACACTTGCCCTGCTGGCCCTGCCATTCGGCGCGAAGGCAGTCACCCTCAATCTTGATTACCTGCCCGGCATGGAGAACATCCCTGGTATGGCGGTTCCTCTTGCAAATCAACTCACGAACCAGTTGCTCTATCAGTCCGTGATGGTGACAAGCGACGGTGGATTCGGTGCCGTCTCCTACGAAAACGGCTTCATTGGAACCGGATGGAAGCACAACGATGCCAGCGTGAAATCCGGGCTTGGCGGTTCAAACGCTTCTGGCCAGCTTTCCTACGACAGTCCGATAACGTTCACGTTCGTGGATCCAATCTTGGGCAGTGCACCAAGGTTCACTAGTTCGTTCTCGGCTTACACCGACTGGTGCGGTTGGGGAGAGTACGTGAGCATCACGGGTTTTGATCTCAACGGAAAAGTCGTGGCCCATACGTCTGGACATGAGCACAACGGGAACAACGAAGTTGGAACCCAGTTCTCAATCTCAGGAGTGAACATCCACAGGGTCGTGATCTACGGTGCATGGTCGACGGCATTTAGTAACATCGCCTTTGGCACCCCCTATGTCAATCCCGTTCCCGAGCCAGCTTCCCTCGTCGTGATGCTTTCTGGAGGGCTCCACATGGTCCTGCGAGGCTGTCGCCGTCGACGGACTGCTAAGTAAGCACCAACATGGAGCACATTTAGACGCCCAAACGGTTCATATGCCGATACAATTGGAATGTGAACCGTTCTTTGGGACTCCCACACTTGCTTAGCCTCGCCGCTATTGCCGGGGTGTCACTTGGATGGCACCAGCAAAAAATGCGCTTTGACGTTTCCTGGGTCGGGAACTCGTTCTCCGGTGCGAACGACAAGTGGGTTCAAAATTTCTTCATCCACACCCTTGTTCATTCTGATGGAACGGTGAACACGTGGAGCCATTGGGATGAGGGCGGACGGCGGTTTGGGGTGTATCGCGATGGCGACGTGGTGGGCAACAAAGAAGTGCCGATCAGCAGCCTTGAGGCCAAGGACGCGAAGGGGCGGCTTTGGCGGCTGAACGTCGAATACACCGACCCGAAGCACCAGGAGTGGGAGTTCGTGCCCAAGAACATCACGTGCGAGGGCAAGGTCGTGACCTTTCCCGGCCTGTTCCAACCTACGGCGTTGGCGATGGCGAAAGATGGGCAACTGATCGTCGCCGATTCGGGCACGGGTCCACGGCAGCAGGTGCTGTTCTATGATGTAACGGATGCGGCCCGGCCCAAGTTGACCAGGGCATTCGGAGACCGTGGCGGGATCGGGTCGGGGACGCCAGGAGTCATTACGCCAACCAAATTCTGGGGAATTCGGGGCGTTGGAACAGATGCCGCCGGGAATCTCTATGTTGCCCAGAGCGAGATGGGTACTGTCCTTAGGTCGTTCACTCCCGCCGGCAAGCTTCGGTGGCAGCTATACGGGGCATTCTTCTGTGACCTCGCCGTGGCTGATCCTTCCAATGACGCGAAAGATATTTGGGGTATTCAGGAGAGGTTCGCGATGGACTGGTCGAAACCTGTGGGTAAAGAGGCAACCTGGGCGGCGTACACTCTCAATCGAAGTAAGTATCCCAACGATCCGCGAGGTCTGATGCACGTGAAGCAGCAGGGAGAGCATGGTCTGACGTCGCCCCAGATTGTGTATCTCAACGGCAAGCGATTCCTTTTCACGGGTGGAATGTTTGCCAGCAACTTCATCAACATCTTTCGATTTGATGGAGAGATCGCCGTCCCATCTGGCTTGATCATTCAATGGGAAAATGGTCTCTACAATACTGCCCTTACTTGGCCGCCAAACAAGCCCAAGCCGGTTTCGATCTGGCGAGATACAAATGGGGATGGAGATTACCAAGCGTCGGAGTTTGCGCCAAACACTCCCCAAGTTCAGCCGGGTCCGTTTTGGGTTGATAAGAAGGGCAACATCTGGATGGCTTATGGCTTCTTTCGCTATGACCTCCAAGGACTGGATGCCAAAGGGAATCCGATTTATCAAGCTGACAAGATCACGGTACTGGATAAGCCGGAAGGGGTTGGCAAGGTTGCTCGGGTTGTCTACTTGGATGATAGTGACACGCTTGTGATTGGCGAAGAAGGGTCGGACATGCGACACCTTTCCCGGATTGTCATTTGTCCTCGATACAAGGCAGGTAACCGGAAAACTGTCTCCTTCGTGCCCGCTGCGGGGACCGAGGCAGGGTGCGTGACGGCGGCCAGGGATTATGTGTTCACCGGTGGATGGAAGGAGCGGGGAAGAATTGGCATCAATCGGCTCAGCGATGGTGCGTTTGTTGGCCTGCTGGAGCCCAACGCAACTGTCGGGGGCATCGACAACACGGGTTGGATTGACCTCCTGACCGGAATCTCAGCCTTCCGGCGTAAAGATGGCGAATACCTTGTCTTTGTCGAAGAGAACTACAAGGCCAAGTCTTTGATCTATCGCTGGCGGCCCTAAGCCAGCTTCTTGGCCATCAAGACGTGAGGTATCCCGACTTCTTCGAACTCCTCGCCACGCACTTCATATCCAAGTCGTTGGTAGAACCTGACAGCGGTCAATCGGGCATGGAGGACCATTTCAACTGCGGCCCGACTGAGGGCGTATTCCTCACTGTAGTTCACCAGCGCACTTCCTATCCCCTGGTTCGAATGCTCTGGACGAACGGCAACCTGACGCATCTTCACCTGGCCTCCAACTAACGGCACTAGAGTCAGGCAACCCAGAATCTCATCCTGTTCGAACCCCCCCAGATGCCACTGCGAGATTTCTTCGGCAAGCTCGGATTCGGAAAATTCAAGGCCGAGTGGTTTCCGCAGGACTTCAAGGCGAAGTTGAACGGCGGCCCAGTATTCGGGAGATTCGAAGGCGATCTCCCGAATAATCATTTGCTACTCTTCGGTGGCTTCTTCTTGGCCACCGTCTTCGTGGTCTTCTTCGCGGTGGTTTTCGTACCGGTCTTTGTCGCGGGCTTCGCGGCGGCCTTAGTAGTTATCTTAGCTGCCGGTCGTCGGCCCCGGGTCGTCTTGGTCTTCGGTGGCGCGTTCAGATTCGCGAGCCGCTTTGCCGCGAGCAACTCGGCAGCTTGCTCCTCCGTAACGTCATGAGGCAGCAAGTTTTTCGGCAACGTCGCGTGGGTCTCGCCATCGGAAACGTAGGGACCAAAGCGACCGCTTAGCACCTTAACCGGAGCAACACAGCCTTCCAACTGACCGAATTCCTTGATGGGCGCAGCCGCAGTTCGCTTCATACCGAACTTAGGCTGGGCCAAAATGGCAAGCGCGGCGGGAACATCTAGCTTCGCGCCAAGACGCCAGTCTTCGACGGTCCGTCGTTCGAGTCCGGCTTCAACGTAAGCACCAAACTTGCCAAGCTTGAAGAAGATCGTCTCGCCCGACTCGGGGTGAACGCCAATCTCACGGGGAAGACTACACAGATAGTCGAGGTCCTCTTGGGGGAAAGTGCGAGGATCTAGACCGGGAGGAACCGAGACCCACGTCGGCTTCAGTTTGGCCTCGATTTCCTCTGGAGTCCGTTCGACTTCCAGGTAGTAGCCTTGGCGATTCTTCAAGAGCAGCTTGCGTCCAGTCGCGGGGTCGGTCCCGACCGAAGCTGCTCCTTCCGATTTCTGGGCGAAGAGTTCGAGGGCCTTTTCCAGAGTCAGATCGCCCGGAGCGAGGTCATCCGGTACGTTGGCATAGCGCTTAGCATCACCCTCGCCAACCTGCAAGAAGGCACTGCCATCCTTACCATTGCGCACGATGATCAGTTCGCCACTCTCGGGATGGGTCCCAACGAGAAAGACCGGATAGGGAATTTCCTTCTTCCGGGCATCCACCATCGACTTCAAGCCCGGCTTGTCATCAATGCCAAGGAAGAACTCGGTGAGATATTCACGCGAAGGTCGCGACCCATCGGCGATGTCGTCCAATACTTCGTCCATGCGAGCGGTAAAGCCGAGGTCCATGACCTCACTGAAGTTAACCTCCAAGACTTCCATGGCAAGAAAGGCCTTGAAAGTGGGCACAAGTTGCTTGCCTACCTTGCGAACATAGTCGCGATCGACAATGACCGAGATGATCGAAGCGTAAGTACTTGGACGACCGATGCCCTGCTCTTCAAGCTTCTTGATGAGCGTGGCTTCCGTGTAGCGCGCGGGCGGCTTCGTTTCGTGGCCATTTGCGTCCACGCTCAGACGCGAAACCTGCTGGCCAAGCTCCATTCGGGGCAAGGTTCGCTCGTTGCCATCCTGCTCTTCGTCTCGACCTTCGGAATAAAGTCGAAGGAAACCATCAAAGAGAATCTGCTTGCCACTAGCGCCAAAGCGAAGCGTCTTAACTGCCTGCACTTCGACATCAACTTCAGTTTTCAGAACCTTCGCTGGCTTCATCTGTGAGGCAACCGTGCGTTGCCAGATCAGCGTGTAAATCTTGAGCTGATCCGAGTTGAGGTACTGAGCCACTGAAGATGGGCGTCGGTTAGCATCAGTCGGTCGGATGGCTTCGTGGGCTTCTTGAGCATTGCGGACTTTACTCGTATATGTCTGCGCCTTGTCAGGCAAACAATCCGGGTAGTCCTTTCGGATCAGGCCGCGAATGGAATCAAGCGCACTCTCGCTGAGAGTCAAGCTGTCCGTACGCATGTAGGTGATAAGACCAACGGTCTCTCCACCAATCGCCACACCTTCATAAAGGCTTTGGGCAATGCGCATGGTGCGATCCGCGCCGTAGCCAAACTTTCGGTTGGCATCCTGTTGCAGGGTCGTGGTCATGAAGGGCGGTGCCGGCCGCTCAACCCCTTCTTTGGTCTCCAGCCGCGAAACGTTCCAAGGTTCGGCGACGCGGGCCGATGCCGCCAATTCCTCGGCCTGTTTCCGATCGAGCAGGATCACCTTGCCGGCCCGCTCGGGCTTGAGGGCGCCGGTCGCGTCATTAAAATCGGAGCCGTTGGCAACCGTCACGCCATCGACTGCTTTCAGCATGGCCGGAAACGCGCCATCGCCCGCCTGCAGAATGGCCTTCAGGTCCCAATAGCTCGCGCCACGGAAGTTTCGGCGCAGAATCTCGCGGTCGACGATGAGCTTTACCGCTGGGCTCTGCACGCGGCCCGCACTCAGGTTTTTGGTCACGCGGGACCAGAGGACCGGGCTGAGGGTGTAGCCGTACAGACGATCCAAAATCCGGCGAGCCTCTTGGGCTTCCACCAGGTTCATGTCGACCGGGCGCGGGTTGTTGAGCGCGGCCTTGATTGCTTCTTTCGTGATTTCGTGGAATGCGATGCGCTTGACGTCAACCTTTTTGCCCGGCTTCAAGACTTCGAGAAGGTGCCAGCTGATGGCCTCACCTTCTCGGTCTTCGTCAGTCGCGAGGACCAGTTCGTCTTTGCCTTTGAGGGCCTCACGGAGCTTTCGCACCTGGGCCATCTTCTCGGGCGGAACCTCGTAATACGGCTCGAAATCGTTATCGACATCGACGGCGTAGTCGGCCCACCATTTCTTCTTCACATCGTCGGGCAGCCCTTTTGCGTTGGGGAGGAGGTCCCGGATGTGACCGATCGACGCTTGGACGTCGTAATCCGAGCCCAAGAACCCGCCGATGGTTTTCGCCTTCGCGGGCGATTCGACAATCACCAGTCTCTTCGCCATTTTTATCCTTAACTAATCCAAAGCCAGCCGAAACGGTTGCGCGAAGCACTCTACTTCACCTGCTGCCACCGATTCAAGCCTCTCTCATTGACGCAGGCCGGGCCGGAAAGATCGCAGAACGGCGCAAATGTTCGCGCGAAGTCCTGGGAAAGCAGTCGTCGTGGTTCATAATCGCCTCGGCCCCGCCGAGATTTGATCTGCCATGAGTGTGTTTTCCCAACGCGTATCTTCCCACGGCGTCGTGATGCTGAGCGTCCTCGCTCTCAGCGCATCGAGCATCAGCGCTCAAGTCTCCGAATCCTACCTGGGTCTGTACTTGGGTGGGAACAAGATTGGTTACAGTTCGTACGCCTCGCGCCCAGAAAAATTGGCGGGCAAGGCGACCACGCGGACCGATAGCCGGACTCTGATGTCCACCGGGCTCCTGGGCACGGCCATGACTCTGCAGATGGATTCTGTCACTTGGACCGATGCCGCGGGCAAGCCAGTGAAGATGACGACGCTGATGAAGAGCGGCGGAAGGGCGCAGACCTTTGAAGCCATTTTCGGGGCGACTTCGATCAACATCACGCTCGACAATGCCGGTCAGCGCACCACTCGAAAGCTCGCGTTGCCGACCGATGGCCCCGTGGTGGATGACCCCCTCGCGGGCATGGTCGTTTCGAAAACAAAGACAGGCACTACGAGGTCGTTCTATGTTCTCGACCCGACGACGGTTTCGTTAGTGAAAAACGAGGCCCGCTTCAAGGGGCCGACCACGACGACTGTGAGAGGCAAGAAAGTCCAAGCGAACCTGGTGGAAGTGATCGACCCTCGTGCTCCGACGCGGGTCTTCCTCGCTGCCAGCGGGGCGATGATCAAGGTCGAGGGTCCGATGGGGATCGAGATGTTTCCCGAAACCAAGAAGGTCGCGCTGGCGGGGATGAACACGTACAACCCCGGCATGGACTTGGCATTGCTCACCAGCATCAAGTTGAAGGAGCCGATTACAAACCCGGAGACGATTTCGAAGTTGACTCTGAAGGTCGTCGGACGGGACCTCTCGACCGCACCGAGCGATGCCTTCCAGACCCTGAAGGGATCGGGAATGGAGTGGACCATTCAGGTGCATCCACCCGTGGCAAGCGAAGACCCCGCGAAGACCATTACGGAGGCGGGCGAAGGACAGCCCGAGTGGCTGAAAGCAGGCCTCCATATCCCGGCCACGAGCCCAGCCATGGTGCGCCTGGCGAAGGAACAGGTTGGCGATGCCGAGGATGTTCGAGTGGCGGCGGATCGAATCCGGAAGCATGTGAACGGGCTTATGACGCCAAACGCGGGCATCGGCGTCCTTCGTGATGCGACCGAGGTCCTGAAGACTAAAGAGGGCGTCTGCCGCGACTACGCCATCCTGACGACCACCTTGCTGCGCGCGGGCGGAATCCCGGCCCGCTTAGTGGCTGGGTTGGTCAACCAAGATGGGGCGTTCTACTACCACGCCTGGGCCGAGTACTGGAACGGGACCAACTGGATTGGGTGCGACTCCACACAACCGTGGGATCAAATCACGGCGGCACACGTCAAACTCTCGGAGGGCACGGTGGAAAAAGCGTTTACCTTTTTGTTCTTAGATAAGGTCAAAGTAGAAGTGGTCTCCATTGAGCGAAAACCATGAGTCTGCCGAATCCTGAAGCAAAGGCGCCCAAGCATTCGTTACGCCACTTCCCGTGGGGAAGACTCTTCGTAATCACCGTCTTCGTTGGGTTGTTTGGCACGGTCTTTGGCAACCTGGCAACTTTCTTGCTCGATGCACTGTTCAAGTTCATCAACCGCGGTCAGGACAGTTACAACCAGAATCCGATCACCTCGGTCGTGCCGATGGCTTTGCTCGGTGGCATCATTGGTGGTTATATTGGCAACCGAGTTGGCTCGTGGCTAGAGAGCCTGGTTAGCCTGTGGGACAAGATGGAGGTTGGCGATAAGGTCACCTTCTTCATCGGAATCTTTGCGGGATTGGTGGCATCGGTTCCGTTCATGGTGCTTTTCCAGACCTTGAGTTTGGACCCCACTTACCGGGTTCTTATCATTCTGGGATTGCTGATTGGCTTTACAACGCTATCGGTTTTTGCCATCCAGTCGATGGCGGAAGTATTGCCGTGGAATCGGAATACCCGCAGTCGAGGGAAGCGTACGGGCATCAAGCTACTCGACACAAATGTGATTATCGATGGTCGCATCTACGACGTAGCCAAAACGGGCTTTCTCGAAGGCAAACTTTACGTGCCCGGCTTTGTGCTCGATGAATTGCAGTACATTGCCGATAGCCACGATAGCCTCCGGCGTCAGCGCGGCCGACGTGGCCTTGAAGTCCTGCGCCACATGCAGGCGGATTTCCCGATGGAGGTGCGCGTTTATGACCGCTACGCGCCCGACCAGGGTGACGGAGTGGACGCCCGCCTCGTACGATTGGCTAAGGCTATGGGCGGCGATATCCTCACCAACGATTGGAATCTGAACCGGGTTGCCAGCCTGCAGGAAGTCAAGGTTCTGAACCTGAACGACCTCGCCCTTTCGATGCGATCCAACATCATGCCCCAGGAGACGATGGAGCTGACCCTGATCAAAGAGGGCAGTCAGCCGGGACAGGGTGTGGGATATCTAGAAGATGGCACGATGGTTGTTGTCGAAAACGGCCGGCCCCACATTGGCGATACCGTCCCAATTGTTGTGAGTCAGGTGATCCAAACTGAGCGTGGAAAAATGCTCTTCGCTGAGGTCGACGGCGAACCCCCCGAACTACCCCGACGACGGCCCTCGCCCAAACGAAACCAGCTGTGATTGTTGCCGTCCTTCTGGCCGCGGGACGCGGAGAGCGCTTTGGCGAAGACAAGACCCAGGTTCTTTTGCGGGGCAAACCCGTTTGGCGATGGAGCTACGAGACCTATCTGGCTCATCCCAACGTAGATGGCGTCCTCGTCGTTGGGTCGGATTCCAATTTGTCCGCAATCCAGTCCGCCTCGCCCGAAGCCATCGGCCATGTTCTGGGTGGCGCGACCCGTCAGGAAAGCTGTGCCCGTGCACTCGCTGCACTCCCAGAGGGGGCGGAGATCGTGCTGGTTCATGATGCGGCGCGCCCGTTTGTTTCGCCTTCCACAATCTCGGATGTGATTCGCGGAGTTCGTGCGGCGGGCGCGGCCGTGCCGGCCGTTCGGGTGACGGATACGATTAAGGAAGTCCGCGATGACCGGCTAGTGACGCTCGATCGCTCTCGACTTGTCGCGGTTCAGACGCCCCAAGGTGCCAAGGTTGAACTCTTACGCCAAGCCCATGCCGAAGCGACCGGTGAGGCCACGGACGAGATGGCCTTGCTCGAAGCCATCGGCGTGCGGCCCGAAGTCGTGCCGGGCGAGTTTAAGAACTTCAAAATCACCACCCCCGAGGACCTTGGGCGCGCCCGTGCCCTCGTGGGGTCAGGCGAACATCGAACCGGCTTGGGCTACGACATTCACCCTTTCGCTGATGATGCCGATCGACCGATGTGGCTCGGCGGGGTGCTCTTCGAAGGAGGATTTGGGCTCGTAGGCCATTCGGATGCCGATGCCCTCGCTCACGCGATTGTGGACGCCATCCTGGGTGCGGTCGGCCTCGGGGATATCGGGCGGCACTTTTCGAACACCGATCCGCACTGGCACGGAGAGCCGTCTTCCACCTTCTTGCGCCACGCGGCGAGCTTGGTTCGGGCCGAAGGCTGGGAGATCCAGCACATCGACGCGACCGTGATCGCCGAGAGGCCAAAGATATCGCCCCGAGTTGAGGAGATGAAAGTGGCGATGGCGGATGGATTGGGCATCCGGCCCGATCAGGTCAGCCTGAAGGCAACGACGAACGAGAAACTCGGCGCTTTGGGCCGAAGCGAAGGCCTTGCGGCCTTCGCAGTCGCGAACCTTGTCCGCTAATTACTTCTTGTTCAGCTCTTCTAGCGACGCAGGAGCCTTGATCTGGCCCGAGATCAACTTGGCCTTGATGTCGTCCAGCTTCTTCAGTCCGTCCGGCCCGATCTTGTCCTTCGTGTTGCGGAAGTCGGAAAGACCAACGCCGTTTGACTTCAAGTCGTACGACTTGACACCCGAGGTGAAGTTGCCATCTTTGACGTCCTTGATGGTCTGATAAACGGCCTCATCCACGCGCTTGATCATCGAAGTCAGAACAAAGCCTTTGGCAATGTCGTCTTGGTCACTGTCGACGCCGATGGCGAGCTTGCCCGCTTCGCGGGCCGCTGTGATCACACCGATTCCGCAACGTCCGGCGGCATGGTAGACCACGTCGGCTCCGCCCGCAAACAGAGTCTGCGCCGCGGCCTTCCCGAGGCCGGTGTCATTCCAGTTCTCGGTGTATTTGGAGGGGAGGGCCTCAACCTTGGGGTTGGCGGCCTTCGCGCCAGCGATGTATCCGGCCTCGAATTTCTTGATGAGAGGGATCGACATGCCGCCGACAAAGCCGATTTTGTTCGTCTTGGTTGCCAGGCCCGCCGCGAACCCGGCCAGGAAGCTACCCTCGTTCTCGGCGAACTGTAGTGACCGGACGTTCTCGCCCGCAACATCGCCGTCGATGATCGCAAACTTGGTCGTGGGGTACTTCGGGGCGACTGCCTTCAGGGCGTTGGCTTGAGTGATGCCAACGGCAAAAATGACGTCGAGTCCCTCGTCAGCAAGCGCGCTGAGGTTGGTCTCGTAGTCCTTCTCGCTCCGGCTATCCACGGTTTTGGATTCGATCCCGAGGTCTTTGGTTGCCTTCTCGATTCCGGCGTAGGCACTGTCGTTAAAGGACTTGTCGCCCCTGCCGCCGCTATCAAAAACCACACCGACCTTCAGGCCCTTGGTCGCTTCGGTCTTTGGGGCCTCCGACTTCGTCTGGGGTTCTGGCGTCGACTTGTCGCCTCCACCCGAGCATCCGATCAGTCCCAACAACGCAATGCCAACAATCCATCCGTGCTTCAAGTCTGCCTACCTCCCAGCGGGCCCCAATGACCGCCCGGCAGTACGCCGCAAGCAGTCGCAGGGTAAACTAGCTTATTATGGCGCGGAGTGAATCACTTCGTGGCCATTCCCAAGGAGTCCAAATCCGTTGATCACCTGTCAACTCACCAAGCTGGAAAGCGCCGTCGACCAAGTTAAGAAAACCCTTCCCAAGTTGTTGCCCGCCGATCAGGCGCTCGTTGCTTCGGCTCTCACCCTCTCGGGTCGCCACGCAATCGCGCTCTACGAAGGTGGCCGATACCAGTGGCCGGAGGATATCGAAAAGCTGGTCGATGCCATGGCGCCCCACGTTCGCCAGGTTCAGGAGGCGATCGACGCCACTGCGCCGAAAAAGGTGAGCAAGAATGCCCCCGAGGAGGAGCCGGTTTTTGTCAGCGTTGGCTTGATGCCGAACCTGACGGCGGGCGAGAAGCTCCTTTCGGACCGCGACGACCTGAAGAGCGCACTCAGCGACCTCTTCCAGGAGGGCGTTGAGTACATCATCGGACCGAACGATGTCGGCTGGCAGTGGGCGCTGGAGCGCACCAACTGGAGCACCATCGCGGGCCAAGACCTCTCGAAGCGGATCAAAGTGAAGGTGCACTTCAGCGAAGGCGCCATCGGCACCGAAATGGGCAACGCGCCGAAGAAGAAGTCGCGCGCAACCAAGGCTGAGGCAGTCGCGGATATTGAGCCAGAGGCAGACATCCCGCCCGAGGTTGAGCTTCTAGCCGACGCGGAGTAAAGCAAACAAAGAAATCCCCTCTCGTTCGCGAGAGGGGATTTGTTCGTTTAGCGACCAGCGCCCTTAGTGACTTGCACGGCCTCAAGTTCAAAGATCAGGTCGGCATTGGGGGGAATCACTCCACCGGCACCGCGCTCGCCGTAGCCCAGCGAAGCGGGAATGGTGACGCGGCGCTTCTCGCCTTGCTTGATGCCCAGAAGGCCCTGGGTGAAGCCAGGGATCACGCGACCGGGGAGGTCGACCGGGAACGGCTGGCCGCGCTCGTAGCTGCTGTCGAACTGCTTGCCGCCATCCTTAAGGGATCCTTTGTAGTGAACGAGCAAGCTATCGCCGAAGGCCGCCGAGGGCCCCTTGCCGGGTTTCAGGACGGTGAAGGTCGCGCGCTCGATTTTACGCAGGGTGATCTCGAAAACGAGTGTTGAGTTGGCCGGAATTGAGCCGGTCGCCTGTGCGCCGTAACCGAGTTCGGCCGGGATCACGAGCTTGCGAGTGCCCCCCACCTTCATGCCGAGCACACCCTTGTCCCAACCCTTGATGACCATGCTCGCGCCGAGCATAAACTTGAACGGAGCGCCGCCCGTGCTGGCATCGAACTGGGTGCCATTCGTCAGGGTGCCCTTGTAGTCCATCGTCAGGTAGTCGCCATCAGTAGCACCCGGGCCGGTGCCAACTTTAAGGTCCTTGATCTGAAGAGTTTTGGCTTGCACAACTGGGGCGGGGAAGAGCACGGCCGTGGCCGCGAGAATCGACACGATCATCATCGCCGAAGGCTACCCGCTTTGGGGCATGCGGACAGGACAAAAACTTGCCACATAATGGGGCCATGGTTCAGGAAGTTCTCACCGCATGTCGCGTTGAACTGGATTCGTCCGCGCAAGGTTTCGGCCCTCTGCGAGAAAGCACCGAGTGGCAGGACTATGCTTCCGCCTTGCGCGACCGCCTGGAGGAAGACGGCTACCTCTTCATCCGTGGCTTCTACAACGAAGGAGAAGTTCTGCGGGCGCGTCGGTCCATCTTGGCCCGCCTTGCCGCCGAGGGGAACATCGACCTGAACTTTCCCATCGATGACGCGATGGCCATCCCAGACCTGCAAATGGCCTTTCGGCCCGAGTTTGCCAACAAGAACAAGGACGTGGAGGCGTTGCTTTACTCCGAGAAGGTCATGGAGTTCTACAGTGGCCTCTTTGGCGAGACTGCCCGGCACTACGACTTCACCTGGCTGAGGGCGATGGCACCGGGAGCCAACACCTTCCCCCACGTTGACCAGGTCTACATGGGTCGGGGAACACCAAACGTGCTGACTTTGTGGACGCCGCTGGGCAATGTGCCGATCCGTTCCGGTGGCCTCATGGTGCTTGAGAATTCACACAAGGACGATTTCATCACTGGCGCCTACGCGCCCATGGATGTGGATGCCTTCTGCGAAAACAAGCCGGGCGAGCGCCAAACCGAGGCAGCGGGCTACAAGCATGGGGCGTTTTCGTTTGATCCCCGTGCGGTCCAGACTCGATTCGGCGGTCGATGGCTCAGCGCAGATTATCGGATTGGCGACCTACTCACCTTCAAGATCACGCTGATGCATGCCAGCCTCGACAACCATTCAAAAGCCATCCGCCTCTCGACCGATTCTCGCTACCAGCCAGCGAGCCAACCGGCGGACGAGCGGTGGGTCGGCGAGAATCCTCCCGCCCACGGAGACCGGAGCCACCGCAACCTGATCTGCTAGCTTTGGTGGGCAGGCGGGGCGGTGGAATTTCGGATAATGAGGCTCGTATCGTAAACCTTGCTCGCGGGCAGATGTTGTGTTTCCACAGCTTCGACGACCGCCTTCAGGGCGTCCTCGCCCATGCGATGAAGGGGCTGAGCCACAGTGGTGAGGTTGGGGAAGACTTTTAGACAAAGGTGCGTGTCATCAAAGCCAACCACGCTGAGGTCTCCTGGCACCCGAAGGCCGATTTCCTGGGCGCCAAGCATGATTGCGAAGGCCAGCTCGTCGTTGGCGCAAAGAAAGGCGGTGGGCCGATTGGGTTCGCGAAGGAGGCGCTTGGCATCCAGCGAAGCAACGTTGGGGTTGAAATCGCTGTCGACGATCCAATCCGGGTCGATCGGTACGCCATGGTCGGCCATGAAGGCCTCGTAAAGTCGAACGCGCTCGACGAGATCCTCGTGCCAGTCGCTGCGGCCAAAAAAGCCGATCTTGCGGTGGCCGAGGTCCCAAAGGTGCTCAAGCGCGGCTTGAGTCCCCTTCACGTTTTCGCCCAGAAGATTGATCACTTTGCCATCAATCGGAACCGAAATTGAGGCGCACGGCAGGCCCCGGCTGGCCACCTGATGGATGACCTCGCAGCTGTCGGGCGGGGCAATGAAGATGGCCCCATCCACTCGCCCATCCAAAAGGCTATCCACAAGTTTCTGATCAGTCTTGACGTCAAACCGCGTAAAGAACATGATGTCCTGCAGGGTCTCTTCGGCGGCATTGACCACACCGTTGAGGCACTCCTGGAAGAAGAGACCAAGGATCATGTTGGCGCTTCGGCGGGGAGGAACGACGCCGATGGTGTGGCTCCGGCCCGTGATCAGCGAACGCGCAAGCCGATTTGGCCGGTACTGCAACTCACGGGCCACCTCAAGAACCTTCAGACGCACCTCTTCGGGCACCGATCTCGGCCCGCCGTTCAAGGCGTAACTCACCGTGCTCACCGAAATGTTCAGTTTTCTAGCGATATCTTTGAGGGTAGCTGCCATTCGAGAACACCATTATGGGACATTGTGAGCGATTGTGATGCTTTGTTGAGACGGTTTGAAAACGTTTCGAGAATTCTAGTGTTCCCGATGCTGCCCGCGAATCCCTGCCAAAGTTGGGCATCTAGTTGGCAATTCATTAAGGTTCGGGGCCAAAGTTAGGTCACACTGGGCAGAATTTCCCCCAAAGGAAATCGGGATTTGGTTTCGAGCGGCCATAATGGCTAGGTGCAGGAGCGGCCAAGCTGGGATGCCTACTTCATGCAGATTGCCCATCTGGTGAAGACGCGGGCGACTTGTCCTCGTCGGCAAGTGGGCGCCCTGATCGTTCGCGACAAGCGGATTTTGAGTACGGGCTACAACGGCGCGCCACGTGGCCTGCCCCATTGCCCCGATGAAGGTCCCAACAAAGATTGGCCGGAAGGCTGTATGCGCGCCGGCCATTGCATCCGCTCGCTCCACGCCGAGCAGAATGCCCTGCTTCAGGCGGCCATGATTGGGACTCCCTGTGAGGGTGCGACGGTTTACGTCACCTGCCTGCCCTGCAACATGTGCGCCAAGATGATCATTAACGGCGGAATCGCCCGGGTGATTTACGAGGGTGACTACCCAGATCCGTTCTCTTTCGAGCTCTTCCGCGAATCTCGCCTGGAGGTCTTCCGCTTTCGCGAAGGCGAATTGGAACCGCTGGAGGCAATCGTTTGAACCTATGGGCCGTCGTCGATACGTCGGCGCCCTTAGCTGGTTTTCGTGCGCCTTTGCTCACGGCGGTCGTGGCGATGACGGTCAGTTGGCTGCTCACGCCGGTGGTCAAGAGTTTTGCGATCCAGAAAGGCGCGGTCGATAACCCCAAGGCGGACGACCGACGCATCCATAAGGAGCCGATTCCGCGCTGGGGCGGCCTTGCCATCTACGCTGGGATCGTCGTTTCGCTCTTTGCAATCATGCCGTTTGCCTATCCCCACCGTCCGTTCCCGCTCTATCTTGCGGGGATTCTTGGGATTGGTGGCTTTCTTGCCGTTGCCGGTGCGCTGGATGACTTGCATGCCTTCAGCGCCAAGATTCAGCTCGCCATTCTGCTTTTCGCTGGCGTCGCTGTGCAGTTCATCGCCGATGGCGCGGGCCAGGTCCAGATACAGGGCTTCGGCGCGCTGCTCGGGCCGGGGTCCGGATGGTTTGGCTTAGGCTTGCTGAGTGTGCCGGTCACGGCGATCTACATCTTCATCGTGACCAAGACGATGGACACAATCGACGGTGTCGATGGCCTTGCGGCAGGGATTGCCGCTATCGCGGCGGCGACCATCTCAGTCATTGCCACCACGACGGTCATCCAAACCCCCGCCGCTCGTGCCATCGCCCTTGGCAATGCCTACCAAGAAATGCCCCGGATGGCACTTATCGCCGCGGCAGTCGCGGGGTCCGCCTTGGGATTCTTGCGGCACAACTATAACCCGGCCAAGATTTTCATGGGCACCGGCGGTGCCTATGTTTTGGGCTTTACGCTCGCATGCCTCAGCATCGTCGGGGTGATGAAAACGGCTGCGGCGGTCGCGCTGTTCGTCCCGATCTTCGCCTTTGGCGTGCCGATTTTCGACGCCTTCTTCGTGATCACCCGCCGCATCATGAGCGGCCAGCCGATCACCCAGGCTGACAAGCGTCACGTCCACCACACTCTGCTCAGCCGGGGCCTGAACCAGCGCCAAACGGTCTGGGTGCTCTACGCCGCCGCGACCGTGCTGTGCGCCGTGCTCTTCTATGTGATCCGAACCTATGCATAAGCCTGTGATTTTCTGTGTGGTGGGCACGCGTCCCGAGGCGATCAAGGTCGCCCCGGTTGTGCGCGAATTGCGGCGCTTCGACCACCTGGTAACCACTCGCCTCGTATCGACAGGCCAGCACAAGGAGATCCTCCTCCAAGCCCTTGCCACTTTCGGCCTCGCGCCGGATGACGACCTGGGAATCATGAAGCAGGGCCAATCGCTCGCGGGCGTCACCTGCGCCGCGCTCGAAGGGCTCGACCGACTCATGGAGCGCGATCAGCCTGCCGTGGTTCTCGGACAAGGCGACACGACCACCGCATTCTGTGCTGCCCTCGGCGCGTTCTATCGCCGGATACCTTTTGGCCACATCGAGGCGGGCCTCCGCACCACGACCATAGACAATCCTTTCCCCGAGGAGTTCAATCGGCGTGCGGCTGGGCTTGTGGCCAGTCTCCATTTCCCCCCGACAGTTTGGGCCCGCGACAACCTGCTCGCCGAAGGCAAGGACCCAGGCCGGATCATCGTCACCGGCAACACGGGCATCGACGCCGTGCTCTCCGCCGCCCAAACCGAAGGAGAGCCCTGGTTCCCCGAGATCGACGGCCGCATTATTCTGCTCACCACTCACCGACGAGAGAACTGGGGCGAACCCCAGCGGCAGATCGTCCGGGCGGCCCGCGCCGTCCTCGACCGTTTTGTGGACACAACGTTGATCGTCCCCATGCATCCGAACCCCAACGTCCGCGAAACCCTGCAAAATGGTCTCGCCGATCATCCTCGGGTGCGTCTCATTGAGCCGCCCGAATATGCTCGATTTGTAAAACTTATGCAAAGATCCACGCTCATTCTCTCCGATTCTGGCGGTGTCCAGGAAGAAGCCCCCGCCTTTGGCTTGCCTGTGCTCGTCCTTCGCGATACAACCGAGCGGCCTGAAGGTGTCACCGCCGGTACCGCCCGATTGGTCGGAACGGATGCGGCGAAGATCGAGGCGGCGGCGACTGAACTGCTGGGGAACCCTGAAGCCTATAAGGCCATGGCGAACGCAGTCAGCCCCTACGGCGACGGCAAGGCCTCGCAACGCATTCGCTTTTCCTTGCTCCGCGACCTTGGAATTGAAACTGAGGAGGCCCTAGCATGGGCGTAATCGAAGCAATTCTCTATGGCATCGTGCAGGGCCTGACCGAGTGGCTACCCATTAGCAGCACTGCCCACCTGCGCATCCTCCCCGCGCTGCTCAATCAGCCCGACCCTGGCTCGGCTTTTACGGCCGTCATCCAGCTCGGCACGACCTTGGCGGTACTGATTTACTTCGGCAAAGACCTCGGGGCCGCGATCTCGGCCTGGGCGCGCAGCTTTCGAGGCAAGACCAACTCGCCGGAGGAGCGAATCGGCTGGGCCGTTTTCTGGGGTTCGTTCCCGATCGTGCTTATCGGGTTTGCGCTCCGCAAGGTGATCTCCAGTCCCGATGTCCGCTCGCTGTACGTCATCTCGGGAACCCTGATCGTGATGGGCATCATTATGCTGATCGCTGAGCGCGTCGGGACGCAAAAGCGAGGGGCGGAAGAAATCACGGTCAAAGATGGCATCGTGGTTGGCCTATGGCAGGCGCTCGCGCTCGTCCCCGGCATGAGCCGGAGTGGTTCCACCATCTCCGGTGCGCTTTTTGCAGGCTTGGAGCGAAGCACTGCGGCAAGGTTCTCGTTCTTGCTTTCGGTTCCCAGTGTGTTGGCCGCTGGCCTCTTCGAGTTGATCGAGAATCGCCACGAGATTCTTGGCCAGCAGTTGGGTCCCGTGCTCATCGCCACGGCGGTCTCGTTCGTAGTCGGCTATGCGTCGATTGCCTTCCTGCTAAAATTCATCCAGAAGAATGGCTTCTCGGCGTTCGTGGTCTATCGCATCGTCCTAGGCATCGTATTGCTTGTCCTCATCTCGCAGGGGATCGTCAAGCCAACCGAGGCTGCGCCTTCACCTCCCGAGGTGGCCCAAAGTGTTTCGACGACCCTCTAAACCCGCAACAACCGTCGAATGGGTGATCGTGGGGCTGGGGAATCCCGGCCCCGCCTACCGTGGAACGCGGCACAATGTCGGGTTCGACACCATCGATTTCCTCGCCGAGCGCCACAAGATCAAGGTGACCTCAGGCAAGCATCAGGCGCTAATTGGCACTGGTGAAATCGATGGTACGGGGGTATGCCTCGCCAAGCCGCTGACCTTCATGAACCTGAGCGGGCAATCAGTCGCGCCCCTCCTCAAGACATACTCGCTGGGTGTGGATCGCCTCATCGTGATCGCCGACGACCTAGACCTGCACGTCGGCCGCGTCCGGATGAAGCCGAAGGGAAGCGCGGGCGGGCACAACGGCCACAAGAGCCTGATCGCCCTGCTTGGAACCCAAGATTACGCCCGCATCAAGATCGGCATCGGCTCCGTGGGTAAAGAGAAAACCATCGACCACGTGCTTGGGTCCTTCAACCCCGAGGAAAAGAGCCAGATCCAAGAGGCCGTGAAGCGAGCGGCCTACGGAGTGGAGGCTGTCCTAGCCCGCGGAGTCGAAGCCGCCCTCAGCTTGGTGAACGAAGGCCAACCCTAGTGCAGGAAGAGCGCGGGGCCGCGTTCGACGAACGTGTGCTGGGTGTTCATGAGGTGGATCGGGCCAAGCTCATGCTCCCAGACCGACCGGTTGGAACCCATGTAGGCATAGTAGACCAGCGCGCCGTCCTTGCCGCGCACGAAGCGACCTTCGCCGCAACCTGAGAAGAGCACGACGAACATTCCAGGCAGAATTGTGACTTCGTCACCAAACGCGTGAGCGGCTCCCGTGTCTCGGCAGGAAATCGCGAGGTCACTCATGACGAGGTGCCCGCGCAGCTGGACGCGCATGGAACCCTGATTCTGCAGAAGCAGAAACTCGCGGGCGGGCATATTCTCTCGCTGGACCCCGACAATGCGTAGCATGGCACGACCGTACGTACATAAATAACGGATTAGGAGGCCAAATGGGAGCGAGAATTCGCTAAGGATCTTGCGAGATTTCGATTGACCGATTGCAGTACCCGCCTGCATTGGGCGAGGTCGGCCGCAGGCACCGAAGTGATCATCTCTTGCTCCACTTCTTCGACTCGGGCGACCACGGCCCGGAGGGCAACACGCCCCTGTTCCGTGACGTGCAGGGTCTTCCGGCGGGCATCGATGGGTGAGGGCACTTGCTCAATCCAACCACGTTCACGGGAAATCCGGACCAACTCGGTGAGGGTCGGCGGCGAGACCCCAAGTCGTTGCGCAATCAAGCCATGCGTCGGGTTCGGACCGGCAGCGTCAATAGTACTGATCAGTTCGAAGGCAGATTCCGTGAGCCCAAACTCGGCCAATGTTGGCGCGATCGAAGCGGAAACGAGCTCTAGGAGCACGCCCGCTTGCCCGGCCAGACTGTCGGCGAGTAGATGCACGCCTTCAGTATCGCGCTTTTTGTCGCGGAACGGGGAATAACCGGTGAATTCTCTCATCCAACGCGCGATGAGGTCACCTTTCTTAACGCTCTGTTGACAATTCTTCGGCCTGGGAACTTGGATTGAGAACTTGGATAGAATCGGATCATGATTGGCAACGTCGCTGTCCTTTTCGCCCTGGCACCCTCGATCGGCTTTCAAACTGCCCCCGCCAAGCCGGTGTCACTGTTCAACGGGAAGGACCTTTCGGGCTGGTCGATGGACGTGCCTGACCTGGACAACCACCCCGAGCGCGTCAAGCCATTTTTGGTGCGAAATGGATTGTTGGTCAGCCTGGGAACCCCCGGTGGCCACCTGCTGACCGATGGCGAGTACGAAAACTACCGCCTGACGGTCGAGTATCGCTTTGCAGGCAAGCCGGGTAACTGTGGTGTGCTCGTGTTTGCCTCCAAGTTGCGCCGGCTCTACGGCATGTTCCCGCAGTCCGTCGAAGTGCAGATGCAGAGCGGCGATGCGGGCGATTTCTGGTGCATTGGCGAGGATATCGAGGTTCCCGACATGTTGAAGAGGCGCGGCCCGAAGGAGAAGTGGGGCGTCGACGGCGACTGGAACCGTCGAATCCTCAACCTCACGGATGGCTCGGAGTATGCCCCCGGTGAGTGGAACACGATGATCATCGAGTGCCGCAAGAACACCGTGAAAGTCTGGGTCAACAAGGACCTCGTGAACTACGGCACCAACGCGACGGCACAGAAGGGGAAGATTGCCCTCCAAGCCGAAGGATCAGAGGTCGAGTTTCGTAAGCTCTGGCTTGAACCACTGAAGAAGTAACCAGAAGGTCCCGTTGTCATGTCGCCGTGGTGTACGATGTTTCGAACATGCACTCACGCCACCTCTCGGCCGAAGAGATGACGGCCTTACTTCAACGCGCCCAAGAGATTGATGCCGGGCGCCTGGGGACGGTCGAGGGTGCTTCGGAGACGGAATCCTTCGTGCGGGCGGCGGAAGAGGCGGGCATCAGCCGTGAGGCCATCACCCAGGCCATGCGCGAGCGCCTCCAACCCACGATCAGTGATCTGCAAACAGGGGAGCGGGTCTTCGCCAAATCTGCCGATGGCGCGTTCTATGTTGCCTTGGTCTCCAAAGTGGATGGCCCGATTGCGAAAGTGCGGTTCCTGAACGGGGGCGACCATGAGATCGCCACGGCGGACTTGCGGCCGTTTTCGCTGCTCCCGGGAATGCAAGTGGAGGCGAAGTGGCCTATGTGGGGCTGGTACAGCGTCAAGGTAGAGAGGTTCGACCCGATTGCATTGACCGTAACCCTGACCGATGGCATGACCACATGCCAACTAGCCCTCACTGAGGTTCGGCTTCCGATCGAGAAGACCAAGGCAGAACTCACAACGCAGGCGCTCCTCTGGCGCATTGGTCTCCTGGCGGCGGGCGGCGGAACCATCTTGGGATTCCTAATTTCCCGCATCACCAATTGAGACTATCTGCGGCTGAAAATGGTTTCGATGTAGCGGTCGCATGAGGTCTCGAGGTCGATCTCCTCAAGCCCAGCGCCGAATTCGATGAACGGCGGGACCCACTCCATGCGGCAGAAACGGGCCGTGCCTTGCAACGGCTTCAGAAAGTCCTCGACGTGGTAAAGCCGATTGGAGTCGGGGCCGTACTCGTGCGCGGGCGCACCGACCGAGACTGCCTCCAACCACTCCTTGCCCGACAACCGGTCGGGTCCGCCGTAGGCCCAACCAAAGGTCAAGACCTCATCCAGCCACTTCTTCATGAGCCACGGCGCTGAGTACCAGTGGAACGGATGCTGAAACACCAAGCGAGTCGCTTCCTCACAAGCCGCCTGCTCCGCGGCGACGTCAATCTGGCCGTTGGGATAGAGGGAGTAGAGGTCCCGCACAGTGCAACCGGCCTCACGGGCTCGGTTGGCCCAAGCGGCTCCCATGCGTGATCCCGCCAATCCGGGGTGAAAAACGAGGACGAGAGGTATCACCGCCTGATGATATCCGTTCCTGGGCGGATTGGGCTCGTTACGAGCGGGGAAGTTGGCTGCCCGACATGGATTCGAACCACGATTAACAGGGTCAGAACCTGTCGTCCTACCCTTAGACGATCGGGCAAAGCCACCAAGATAATACCCTGCCGAGCCGCTCGCTAGGGGCTGATCAGGCGAAATTCGAGGGGAACTTGGTCGAGGGCATCGGCCACTGAGTAGGGACCTTGAAGTTCACCCCGTTCTTCGACATAGACGCCGGGCTTTCTCGGCCTCAAGTCGGGCCGAATCCCTGGCACGACCGGAATGACGAGCCGACCCGGCCGCTGACGCGCGATCAGGTGCGAAAGCTGGATGGCCTGGGGACCGACGCATAGGAAGGTCGCATCATCCGCCACAGGCATCGAGGCGGCGAAGAAACCTCCGGCGGAGGGATAGGTCTCGACGACTCGCGAATAGAGGCCGCAACTGGCATATGCTTTTTTGCGGAAGGCACGTCCCTCGGGAGTTGGACCCAGAATCCTACCGTAATCCAGTAGCAAGCGGATTGCTTGGGCCGAAGTGGATTCGCGAACCGTATCGGCAATCTCCGGCACTAGCGTGCTAAGGGCGCCCATTCGATTGGTTGCGCTTGGCGAATTCAGGAACTCCCCTTCGACTTCGCCAGAGAAAAGGTCGATTGCGCGACGAAGGACCTTCAGGCCAGCGTCGAAGCTCGGCGTCCAGCCGTTTACAAAGAAGTCTTGCAGATAAGCGTCCGAGACACTCAGGTAGTCGCTTAGGCATTCGAGATCAGCGGGCATCGTCGCGGTCGAGGGGAGAACCGTTTCACCGGACCTAAGGGCTTCCAGGCGGTCAAGGCACTGGAGGACCCGCTCAACCCGAACTTTGTCTTGCAGCGCGTTGGCGGCATAGAGCATCTTGGCCGTGACAAACCCTTGGATGTCGGCTTGAGTCTCGACGGCCCGTTCGATCGGGTGGTCGGCGTGAATCGGGTCGAGGAGTTTTCGTATCCTTTCGTCGTATTGGAGGGTCTGAAGTGACCGGAGTCGTGGCACCATCTGGCGGTTTATATAGGGCTGCAACCCGAGCTCGTCGCGAGCGAAAGTTTGGTCATCGGTGGACCAAGCTTGGATTTGTTGCGGAGAGATGCTGAACTGCTGGCTCCGCCCATTTCGACCTTGCCGACCGACTTGGGCACCCCAGACACGGCCATCCACACAGAGTTCGTCAAGCAAGAAGTCGAGCGTTTGGATGGCAAGCTTCTGGTAGGCAGGGTCACCTAAAAGCAGGTACGCCGTGACCAGCAGCTCTAGCCACTCGGCGTTCTGGACCGCGACCTTGTTGAAGTCGATATCTGACCAATCCTGACGCCCGGAAAATCGAAAGAAGCCGCCCTCTTGAAGGTCGTACAACGGGCTGGTGAGGATTGAGTCGAACGCTCGGCGAAAGGTTTGCCGATCCCCCGCTAAGAGCAGGAAGCGGAGGGCACGTACGGGAGGATTTTGGAACCCGCGCTCAGGCATTCCACCATTCATGGGGTCGATCTGGGTGGCCAACTTGCCGCGGAATCGAATGTAATCCGGCAGCAACATACCGCTGCCCGCGCGCAGGACCTTCAACTCGGTTGCCTGCTGGGCGATCTCATCCGGAGGCCGACCACTTTCGAGAGAAGCCGCAAAAAGGTCCCGACTCTTCGTGAAGAAGTTCAGCATGCTCTTGCGGTCGAAGGACTGAAGCGAACTGGACCTTCCTTCGAAATTGATGATGTCGCCCTTCGCATTCAGAATCCAAATCTGGAAGCCAGGAAGGAAGCCATTTCGAAGCCGGGTCAGGGGCAAAAAGCCGTTCAGATATTCGGGCCGGATCGTGCCATCGACGCGGATGCAGATGAAGTAGCGGCGAAGGAGCCGGGCGACGTCAGGATCGGTGAAAGTGTCTCGGTCCACCTGGCGGGCCACGTTGCTCCACGAGGCGCCCACCAAGAGCAGAATGGGTTTGCCTTCGCGGCGCGCCCGGGCGACATTCTCGTCGGTCAAGGTCCGCCAGTCGATGGGCTGGCTGGAGGCCTGCCGCAAAAATGCCGACGGACTGTTGCCCATGCGGTTGCTCACCCGGGGCGGCAGCAAGGGTCGCAGGCCCTCGGAGAGGAAGGCCGTCCCCACCAAGATGCCGACGACCAGCGCGGAGACGCCAAAGGATGGACGGAGCATGACCTAAACAGCATACTTTGGTCCCGTCGATGCCAGGCAGGGCCCCGCTGTGCTAAACTCCGCTAGTTATGTCGATCTCCCTCGACGAGGTGCGCCATGTGGCACGTCTGGCCCGCCTTGATCTCAACGAAGGCGAAGTGATCCGCCTTCAGGGCGAGTTGAACGCTCTTATTGGCCACTTTGCCGACATTCAGGGCGTCGATGTAACCGGGGTAGATGCCCAATCTCATGCGGTGATGCTCCAGAACGTCTGGGCCGAGGATATCCCTCAACCCACTCTGGCCCGCGACCGAGCGCTGAAGAATGCGCCTCTCTCCAAAGCCGGCCTGTTCTTGGTGCCGCAGATTCTGGAGGATTAAGCGTTGCTCACGCGACTTTCTGCTACTGAGCTTTCGGCCCAGATCCACGCCCGTACGGTTTCGTGCGAAGAGGTCACCCAGGCCTACCTCGACCGGATCAGCGCCCATGACGACACTTACGGCGCGTATCTAAAGGTCGATCCTGCCCTGGCGCTCGCCGAAGCCCGCAAGGCCCAAGACCTCGTCGATAGTGGCCACGCTGGGCCGCTCACGGGAATTCCCGTTGCCCTCAAGGACAACATGTCCACCGACGGCATCGAGACGACGTGCGCGTCGAAGATCCTCGAAGGCTACATCCCGCCCTTCGACGCCACGGTTGTTGCACGCATCAAGGCGGCGGGCGGCGTGGTCCTCGGCAAAACCAATCTTGACGAATTCGCGATGGGGGCCTCAACCGAGACCTCGGCCTACCGCGTCACCCGCAACCCCTGGGACATCACTCGCTCGCCGGGTGGAAGCTCCGGTGGATCGGCGGTCGCAGTTGCAGCCGAGCTTGCCCCGGTCGCCCTCGGGTCCGATACCGGCGGCTCTATTCGGCAGCCAGCCTCGCTCTGCGGCATTGTTGGCTTCAAGCCCACCTATGGCCGCTGTTCACGCTACGGCCTCATTGCCTTTGGATCGAGTCTCGACCAAATCGGACCGATGGCCCGTAACGTGGAAGACGCCGCGCTGCTCGCCGAAGTGGTCACGGGGCACGATCCGATGGACAGCACTTCGCTTCGGCATGCTCCCATTTCGCGCGCGGAACTGAAGCAGGGAAGCCTGAAAGGCCTGAAGGTCGGGCTACCCAAGGAGGTCTTCACCGATGCGATCGAGTCTGGTGTTGGCGACGTTCTCCAGGCCGCCATCGACAAACTGACCCAGCAGGGGGTCATCTTTGAAGAGATCACCCTGCCCTCAATCAACCTGGGCGTCACGACTTACTACATCATCGCCCCCGCTGAGGCTAGCAGCAACCTGGCTCGTTTCGATGGCATACGATTTGGCCCCCGGCTGGAGGGAAGCGGTCACGTAGGCCTCGTCGAGCGGACTCGCGCTGAGCTCTTTGGTCCAGAAGTTCGCACTCGAATCATGATCGGCACCTATGCCCTCTCGGCAGGCTACTACGACGCCTTCTACCTGCGGGCCCAACAGGTCCGTGCCCTGATGCAGCGCGAGTTCGAGCAGGCATTCCAAAAGTACGACGTGATCCTGACCCCCACGAGCCCGATCCCGGCGTTCAAAATTGGTGAACTCAACAACGATCCGCTCGCCCTCAAGCTTCTGGACGTTTGCACGATTCCCGCCAACATGGGCGGTCTGCCGGGCATCTCGCTTAATGCCGGTTTCACGGAAGGCCTTCCCGTAGGTCTCCAACTCTTGGCCCCTCCGCTTGGCGATGAGAAGCTTCTTCAAGTTGCTTATGCGACGGAACAGGTCCTGGTTGACGACACGCGACGCCCGCCGATTCCGTAAGGGGAGATGAGATGGATGACATTCGTCAGCAGGACATGCGGCTGTTCATCAAAGAACTGATCAGCCCGGCTCGCCTGATTGTTGTCCTTATCGTCTTCGCCATTCTCTACACGAACTTCCTTGCCAACTTGCCCCTCGTCCTGGGTGTGGTCGCGACCACTTTGATTGCGACGATAGCCGTCGCGCACAGTGAGTCGATCAAGAAGCGGTTCATGGATCGACGGTTCGAGTCACTCTGGAGTGGATGCACCGACCGACTCGCGCGATTCGAGGAGGTTCTCCGCAAGATGCGGCGTGATCAGGTCGCCGACTTGCAGGAAATGCCCAAGACCATTCGTGAGGTCTCCAAGTCCCTCTACATCGCCTTGCGACGGGCCGACATTGTGATGTCCGAGATCAACGAATCGGAAAAAGGACTCTACAACCAGCCGCCGATCTGGGAAGCCCAAGCGCGCGACGCGCAGTCGAAAGAGCTGTACCGAGTCGCCGACAAAAACATCGCCGAGTATCGGACGCACTTTGCCGGGGTGATGGGCGGTGTCCAGAGAGCCGAAGCGCAGGCTGCGGTCTTCATGACCACCCTCGACACCCTGCGAATGAAGATGCTGGGCTATCGCTTGGTGGGCCGCTCGCCCGAGATGCCATCGCACGATTTCCTTGAGGCTCTCGTAGAAGCAAAAGCGCAACTCACCGCGATCGACACGGCACTCGAGGAGCTTGAACTCGGGCAGTATCCGCGGACAATTGTTGTCATTCCGACGCCGTCGCAGTCGTCGCCACCGCCGATCCCGCCGGACGTCCAGGTACGACGGCGCGAAGAAGAAAACCCGGAGCAAACGCAACAAGGAACATGACGCTCGAAGTCGCCTGTCCGGCCAAACTAAACCTCTTCCTGGCGGTCGGCCCCCGGGACCAGCGGGGATACCATCCCTTGCGCACCATTTTTCAGGCAGTCTCGCTGGCGGATCGGTTGGTTGTCTCGACCGACACCGATCAGGACCGATTCGAATGCGATTGGCCCGAAGTTCCGGCCGAGAACACCGTGACGCGGGTCTGGCGGCTTCTCAAAGAGATCGCTCCCCTGCCCCCGCTCTACGTGCGGCTGCAGAAGCACATCCCCCTGGAGAGCGGCATGGGCGGCGGCAGCAGCGATGCGGCGGGCATGATCCGCGCCGTCGAGGCCCTGATTGGAAAACTGCCCTCGAAAGCCGAGCGAGAGGCGGTCGCGACCGCCGTGGGCATGGACGTCCCCTTCTTCTTGGTCGGAGGCCGGGCCAAGGCCGAGGGCTACGGCGACCTTTTGACTCCCGAACAGGATCGCCCCGAATCTGAGTCCTTCGTCGTTTTGCGCCCGGATTTGGGTTGCTCAACCGCCGCGATGTATCGCGCCCTCGACGACCGAGCGTTTGACTGGCGCGATTTTCCCACCGAGGACGAAGCCCACAATGATTTTGAACGAGTGGCTCCGTGCGAATGCTTGGACCTGATCGAGTGGTTGAATCTGCGTGGGGCAGTTCAGGCGGGCCTCAGCGGCTCGGGGTCGGCGGTTTGGGGCCGCTTTGCTTCGGCGGAAGTTGCCGAGCAGGTGGAATCGATGGCGCGTTCGGCGTTGGGCGTGTGGTCGCGCGCGGTTCGCTCTTTGAATCGCCGTGAAAGCATGGCGATTCAAAGAGCCTAAAGTTCAGATGTCGAGATCGTCGGGATCTTCTTCGTCGATCTCGGGCTCATCCACCGGGGCCGCCTTCGGCACAGTGGGTTCCAGCGAAACGAACGCGATGTTCTTCGTCTGTCGGTTGGGGCAGTTGTTGCAAACGAAGTCAACCTTCACACCGAAGAGCCAACTTGGCACCTTCTCCATTTTCTTTCCGCAAGCGCAATTAATCATTTTTTGAGATTCCCATTTCCTCTTCGTAGGCGGCGACGGTCTGCCGGTGACTGATCCAGCCGTTGACCAGCATGACGACGGAAGCGATGGCGTACAGAACCCAGAGACTGGTTTCTGGCTTCTGACCCGGATCGCGGATCGCCGAATCGCCACCCAACGGGGGCAAGCCCACGATGGCCAAAGCGAAGAGTAGGCCCGAGATCCAGAAGTAGGTGTTCTTCCACCAGGCAGGTTGAGGTGGGTTCTTCTTCTGACTCACTCCGGGTATTTTACCTTTAGTCGCGCATGTGTCCCGAGTGGGTATGTTGACAACGTTCTTGGCGCTGGCTCGTCTAAGATTTCGGTAGTTCGAATGAAAGTCATTCTCGCAGTATTGATGGTCTTGGCCGTGTTTGGGCAAAGCTTGGCCCAAGCCTATCGACCAAAGGCAGGGGAAACGGTCCTAAAGGTCGAGGTTGAAGGTCGCGGTGACTTGTTCATTCGGCTCTACACCAAAGAAGCCCCGAAGACGACGGCCTACGTCCTTGGCCTCGTGCGACAGGGGTACTACGATGGCCTGAAGTTCCACCGTGTCGAACGCACCCCGCGCCCCTACCTTGCGCAAATTGGTGATCCCGCCACCCGAGCTTCCTCGAAGCAAGTGGTAGCCCAAGAAACAAAGCTTGGCATCGAAAACACTGGCTACTCGCACGAAATTGGTGCCGTTGGGCTGGTCCGCGACCGCCAAGACCGGGATATCGCCAGTTCGCAGTTCTACATCATGCTGGCTCCAGCCAAATTCCTTGATGGCAACTACACCGTCTTTGGCCAGGTGGTGTCGGGGCTGGAAGTCCTCAGTAAGCTCGAGAAGAATGACCGAGTCATCGCTGTTACGGTCCTCAACGGTTGAACCTGCAGCCCAATGGTGTCGTCCAAGTGAATGTGAAGTTACTAGCCCTCCTGCCGATGACTGCGCTGGTTGCGGTTTGCCACGCCCAAACTCCAACTGTGCCGCAGCTCCTGGAAGGGCGAATCCGTGAGGGTTTCTCTACGCTTCGCGAGACGAACCTCTTTGTCGCCACTCTGAGTTCGGTGGAGACGACGGGCAAGACTCAGCGCCGGACCGATGCCGTGATCTTCTTCGAGCCGCGAGCGGCTGGTCCCCGAGTGGAGATGCGAGTCTTTCGCGATGGCGTCTTCTCCGATCGTTTCGTCGGTGACGGCACCACCCTGTGGGCGTACAATGCAGCGGCAAATCAGTATTCCGCCCGCGTCTACGGCCGCTACGATGACGGCCCTGCGCCCGAGAATGCGACCAAGACTCTCCTTACCTTGTTGGATTCTCAGGCCGAGGGTGCCTCCGCGCAGCTCACGCGCTTGGCCCGCCAGCTTTTCGCCGAGTCGTCGGTGCGCTACATCGCATGGCTTCCCGGCGTTCCCGCCCGAGAGCAATTCGGCTCCGTGGTGTATTGGGACGCGGCCATGCCCGATCGGTGGGTGAAGTTCGAGACTGAACTGGTAGATCAGCCGACGCCCGGTTGGGTCGTGAACAAGATCCAAGGAAGCGAATTGCGCAATCTGCGCGGAACCGCGCGCACCGTGGCATGGACGATTGACCTATCGACGTCGCTGGGCACCACCTTGCGGCCCGATTTTGTCTTTGCTCCCCCTGCCAATGCCCGGGCCATTACCAAGGGGAACTGAAGCTTTTTACGGAAGCGTTGTCCGCGCGGACGTGATCTTGTCGCCGCGTCGCAGGCCGTCCACGACGTCAGTTCCACCAATGGCCTTGCCAAAGACGACGTAGTTGCCGTCGAGGAACGATTGCGGCTCTTGGCAGATGTAGAACTGGCTTCCTGCGGTGTCCGGCTTTGATTCGCGGGCCATGGCGAGCGCGTACTTCTCGTGCAGCAGCGAGTTGGCTTCGAATGGGATCTTGTAACCGGGGCCGCCGGTGCCGATCTTGGGATCGCTGAGCGGCAGAGTCTTGGTGAGCGGGTCGCCTCCCTGGATGATCTGGAGCGAATCCGTCTCGTAGCGGTGGAACAGGATGCCATCGTAGAACTTGGAATTGACCAGAGTCACGAAGTTGGCGCAGGTGTTGGGAGCTTTGTCGGGGCGGAGGTCGAACTTGACCGTGCCCTTGCCCTCGATTTCCATAGTCACATCGAGATCGGCGACGACCTCAATGGTGGTTTCGGCCGTCTTCGAGGGGTCTTCGACGCTACGAGCGACAATCGTGTAGATGCCAGGCGTGTTGGGCGCGGTGAATAGACCGTTCGTTTCGATCACGGTTGTTCCGCCGGTGACCGACCACTTCACCGCCGAGTTGGTCGCGTTGGCGACGGTTGCGTTGAAATTGAACTCACTTCGGGGAATCATGCGTGGCAAGGAGCCCGCGCCGTCAATTGAGATAGCCACGGGGGGATTGACCGTGACCCTCGCCGTCGCCGAAATGCTTGGGTTGCTGGCAAGGGCCACGACAACCTCATAGTTGCCCGCCGTCGAGGGCGCTTTGTACAGACCGCCCGAGGTGATCGCGCCATTGGCCGAGCCACCCGTGACCGACCATGTGACGGCCGCGGGCGAACCTTGGAAGAAAGCGAGAAATTGGAGGTCAGAACCGACTCGGACAGTGGAAGTTGCAGGCGTCAGCGAAAGGCCGGACGTGCTTCCGCCACTTGAAGACCCTCCGCAGCCAATGGCCAGCACCAAAATCAGCAACGACAACCCTAAAAGCAAACGCTTCACGAAAGGCGTTGTACCCGAGGCGCTGAGTGTGTTAGCATCCTCAGATATGTTCTCAACTCTCAGTGCTGGTGCAATCGGTGTTCAGGCACCCAATCTTGAATCTGCCTTGAATGCCGCCAAAGTGGGAGGCTTTGCCGGGACCGAAGTCAACATTGCCGAGATCGCACGCCGGCTGGATTCGGATGGCGCTGAATCGCTCGGACAGATCATCGCCGCGAGCGGAATTCAGGTTGCGGCGTTCGGGCTTCCGACTAACTGGCGCGGCGACGAAGCCACCTGGCTTAGCGAATTGGAACTGCTGAAGACCTACGCCAAGGCCGCGGAGGCATTGGACATCACCCGAACGGCCACTTGGATCATGCCCGCTTCGAACGACTTGAATTTTGACGCCAACCGAAGGTTCCACGTCGAGCGATTCGGCCCGATTGCCGAGATTCTTGGCGAGCATGGCATCTCGGTCGGTCTCGAATTCATCGGCCCCAAGACCTTGCGCGATCAGTTCCGCTATCCCTTCATCTACACCCTCGAAGCCATGCTCGACATGGGCGCGGAGATCGGCGACAATGTAGGTGTGCTGCTCGACTGCTGGCACTGGTTCACTTCGGGCGCAACCGTCGAAGACATCGAGGATTTGGTGGCCGAGGATGTTGTCTATGTCCACGTCAACGACGCGCCTTTGGGCCTCACGGTCGATGAGCAGCTGGACAACGTGCGCTGCCTGCCCGGCGAAACTGGCGTGATCGACACGGCTGGCTTCATCGAAGCGCTGCGCACAATCGGTTACGATGGGCCAGTGACTCCCGAGCCGTTCAAGAAGGATCTCGCCGATTTGCCCGACGACGAAGCCCGGCTCCGATTGGTGGGTGCGGCGACCAACAAGATTCTCGGCTGAAATCAGCCGAGGAGCTTGCAGAAAATCGAAGTCGCAGCGTAGGTTCGGTCGGCCTGAAGTGAATATTCAGGCACCGATCCGACGAACTGGTAGCCCAAGCTGTGGTAGAGCTTTTCGGCCGCCGAGCCCGAGTTCGTGTCAAGAACCAAAAGCCGTCGCCACACTCGTTTGGCTTCTTCCTCAATGGCGACCATGAGGCTCCGAGCGTAGCCGTTGCCTCGATGCGACGTGTGGACGAAGAGCTTTTGGACCTCGGCCCGGTGGGGGGCATTTTCGCGGTCGGCAAGCAGGAGCTGAACGGAGCCCACGATCTCGCCGTCCTTGCGCGCGACGAGGACGATGCGGCGCCCCGAGCTGATTTCCTTGAGCACGCCATCCCAGAACGAGGCGGCCTGCGAATCGGTGAGCGGGGGCAGAAAGCCGATGGAAGCGCCGTGGTCCACCGCGTCACGCATCAACTCGATTAGCTGCGGCAACGAGCGCAGCCCCACGCTAGACGAGATCGATTCGATGGTGACGGAGGAATCCAAGCCGCTGCTCATTCGCCATTGTTACCCGGATCGGCGGCTTTTGTGTTGGTTGACGTCGTTTCCACCGCGACCTTAGGGGCGGCAGGCTTCGGCTTGGCCGCGACTTGCTTCTTCGCCGCTGGGACCACCTTCGCCACTCGCTTGGCCGTCACAAACCGCTTGTTGTAATAAGAGTCTTTGAGGCTGTTGACCTGGACTTTACCGCCGCCGGAACTGGCGTGGATGAACTTACCTTGTCCCATGTAGATCGCGACGTGGTTGATTCTGCGCGCTCGTCCAGTGCGGAAGAATAGAAGATCGCCTGCCTTGAGTGAGGAGCGGTCCACGGTCGCGCCGACTTTGGCCTGCTGGCCACTTGTGCGGGGCAGGGCAACGCCCTTGGCTCGGAAAACTTGACTGGTGAAGCCACTGCAATCCGTGCTGGATCGCGAGGCCGAACCGTAGTGATAGCGCACGCCGCGGAAGCTGTTCGCCTTGTCGAGCAGGTCGATGCCTGTGCTAGGCAGCTTGGCGTAACGGGCGGACGAGGTCACAAACTTCTTCTTCTTCGAACGGTTGCTTGCGACCAGGTTTCGGCGGGGCGCCGGAGCTGGCGCAGAGGTCGGTTGGAGGAAGTCGCCGCGGACCCAGGCGCTCGTGCCCTTAGGGAATCGAGCCTTGACCCAATCGCCTTGAGATCCCAGAACGACAACCCTAGTTCCACTGCCGACGCGGGCGACGAGCGGGGAAGTGCTCGAAGCGCCCTTGCGAACGGCAACGCTCTCGGAGACGACGACCGCGTACTTTGATCGGAGAACGCCCGAAGCTTTGGTGACCGGCTTACTCAACTTCTGCGCCACCAGGGTCTTGGGGGCCGCACCGCTTGGTAGTGTCAGCACCATTCCCGGTTTGAGCTTGTTCCAGGCCACGGTCGGGTTCGACTGGCGGATCGCCTTGGGAGTTGTGCCCGTGTGCTTGGCGATGATCCAGTCATTGTCGCCGGGTCGAACCACGTAAGTCGAGGTTCGCTTTTGTGCGGTAGCGCGGTCGCGGAGCGCCGCGGCGGCAAGAAAAACGGGGTTGATCGGGGTCGCAGGCGTCTTGGTCGCAACCTTAGCCGCAGGCTCAGCGACGACGGAAGTGGTTTGCTTCGCCGGACGTCGCGAGGGGGAAATCGAAGCCACTTGGGCCACTCCGGGGACGGTGAGCTTCATCCCGAGCTTGAGGCGCGATTTCGCTGTCAAGCCGTTGGCGTGAAGGAGGTCCTTCTGAGAAATTTTGTAACGGTGCGCGATCTCCGAGATCGTGTCGCCGTTCTGAACGGTGTGCGTTTGTCCGGCGAAAGCCGAGCAAGCACAAACCATCGCAATGCCCAAGGTCAGCGTCTTTGTAGGAATCGTGATCCTCCCGAGTGGCCGCGGCCAACTTTCCCCAGATTTCAACTGCGAAATCTCTCTTTTAGGATACCAGGGGTAGTTTGGCCTGTCAATAAATGAATGTGGAAAACCGAGGGGCGAAGTGTGTTGTGGCTGGTACCCTTTCCGCCGGTCGTGCTCAGCATCCTCATCGTGAATTGGAATACGCGAGATCTTCTCCGCGCCTGTTTGGCGTCAATCTTGCGATATCCTCCGAGCGGCGAGTTCGAAATCATCGTCGTCGAAAACGCATCCCACGATGAGAGTGCGCCAATGGTCGCGTCAGAGTTCCCTCTTGTGAAGTTGATCACAAATGTGAAGAACCTCGGGTATGCGGCCGGGAACAACCAGGCTTTTGCCGCGGCTCGTGGCGATTGGTTGCTGACCCTGAACCCAGACACCGAGTTTCGCGACGACAGTCTCGACCGGGCGGTTGCCACGTTGGAGCAGAATCCGGCGTTTGGTGTGCTCGGCATTCGCCAAATCGGAACGGATGGCAACATCCAGTCGAGCGTGCGTGGGTTCCCCACGCCTTCAAATCTGCTCGCAGACTTTCTCGGCATCGGCTCGGCCTATCGGCTGGCAAACTTTGATTACTCCAAGCAAGGCCCGGCCCCCCAGCCGATGGGCACTTTCTTGTTGTTTCGGCGCGCCGCGCTCGAATCAGTGGGCGACGCCAAGGCCCCCTTCGACGAGGGATTCCCCATTTTTTTCAATGAGGTCGATCTTCTTTTCCGGTTGAACCGGGCGGGCTGGCCCTGCCTCTATACTCCGGACGCTTCGATCCTTCACTATGGAGGCGAGAGTACCAAGCAGGTCCGAAAGAGCATGATCTGGGAATCGCATCGAAGTCTGATCCGGTATCTGCGAAAGCACCATTCTCGAGACTTCGGTGCAGTCGCGTTGCCCTTCCTTTCCTTGCTTATTGTTGCCGCTGCTTTCTTCCGAGCCCGAGGATATCATGCCGGATTTCGATCTTAGTATCACCATATGTAGCTGGAATACTCAAAGCGATCTGCGGGATTGCTTGGCCAGCTTGGAGCAAGCGCGAGACGAAGGCAGTTTCGAAGTGATAGTGATCGACAACAACTCCGAAGATGGCTCTCCCGACATGGTCGCCGCGGAGTTCCCTTGGGTACGGCTCTTCCGGATGGAGAAGAACTTGGGCTTCACCGGTGGCCACAACTTCGCCCTTGAGCGTCGGCAGGGCCGCCACGCCTTTCTGTTGAATAGCGATACTGTAGTGCATGCCGGTGCCTTGCGAGGGCTTTTGCAATATGCCGAATCCCATCCTGAGGTTGGGATTATTGGTCCGAAGCTGCTGAATCCCGATGGTTCGCTTCAATACAGTTGCCGAAGATTTCCGAACCCAGTGGCCGCACTCTTTCGAAACACACCCATCGGCAAACTCTTCCCGAACAATCGTTGGACCCGGGATTATCTGATGCAAGACTGGGACCATAATCTGGAATGCGAGGTTGACTGGGTTTCGGGTGCGGCATTCTTAGTGCGTGAGGAAGTGATGGCGAAAACCGGTTTTTTCGATCCCGAGTACTTCATGTACTGTGAGGACACCGATTGGTGCTTCCGCACCTGGGCGGCGGGCTACAAGGTGGTCTACTTGCCCGAATCGGTTGTCACCCACGCGATTGGTCGCAGCACAGACAAAGCCCCGAACCGCATGATTGGTCGCTTCCATCGGTCCATGCTAAGGTTCTACACCAAGAATATGCTCCCGCAGACCCCCGCGCCCTTACGGCCCTTTGCATTTGCGGGAGCGGCCCTTGCGCTTGCCCTGCGGGCCTCGGTTTTCATAACAAAGAACAAGATTGACGAGCTGCGCAGGAGATCCGGATGAAAGAGAATCGATTGGTATTGGGTCTGCTTGCGCTGGCGGCGTTCCTGGTTCCGTGGATGGGGGGCCAGATTGCCGTTGGCGACCCTTCGATTGAACCAGGTTCCGCGCTTTCCGCCATCTTCTTCGCCGGCGGGGCGGCCACGCTCTCGCACGCACTCCTCGGCCTCATTGCCGCCATCGCGCTCGGCCTGATGCTTCGGCGACGCGTGGTTCAGGTGCCACGGCCCGCCCTGGTGATTCCGCTCGGCCTCTGGGGTGTATTCCTCATCTGGTCAGTGGGTGTGTCCGATTTCCGATTTGAATCGCTAAGAACCTTCGTGGGGTTTGCCCTCTACTCGGTGATCTTCTTTGCCACAGTCGCCGCGGTCGGTCGCCAAGCCGGGCCCAAGACGATCCTAGTGGCTCTCTTCGCGGGCGGATTCCTCTGTGCGTTGATCGGCCTTTTTGAATATGCCGGTATGAAGTCCCAGGATCCGAACTGGCGAATCTTTGCCAACTGGAATAACCCGAATGCGGCGGCGGCGGCGCTCCTCGTCTCCTTCATCATCGGGGTTGGCCTCACCATCACATCCGAGCGTGTCCTTGCTCTTTTATCCGGGTTTGGGACCGTGCTCATTGGCCTTGCGCTCGTGCTCACCGGGTCCAAAGGTGGCTTTGCCCTGGCTTTGCCCATCGCGATGGCTTGCCTTGGCGGCGGTTTCCTTCGGTTGCCCAATCGCTCGGCGGTGTCTGGACTTCTCATTGGCGTAACCGTCGTGGGAAGCGGATTCCTCTTCCTCAAGGGCTTCCTTTGGTTTGCGTTTCCCCTTGGCGCGGTGGCGTATGGCATTGGAGTCTGGGCCCACGCCAAGCCCCGAGATCGATCAGTTCAGCTGGTGCGTCCTCTCGCGATCTTCGTGGCCCTGGGCGCGATGATCGGCCTTTTGCAGTTCCAAGCCAACCAGCCGGTGCAGACGTCGGATGGCCAAACTGTCCAGCATGCCGCTCCCCTCAGCCGCATCAGCAATGCGTCGCAGACCCAAGACCAATCGTCCGAGTTCCGCCTCAACCTTTGGCGCACGACCTTCTTCCTGATCCGCCAGCGACCGATTGGTGTCGGCCTTAGTGCCTTCCAATTCGAATCTGGCCGGGCGAGTCTGGCCACTCAGACGGTCTTGGCCCACAACTCCTATTTGCAGATGGCAGCGGAAGCATCGGTCTTGGGGTTGCTAACATTCCTCACGTTTGGCGTGGTTTGGCTAGTCCATGTGCACCGGGGTGCGCTCGCGCTGCCAACCGAGCGGTCCGTGTTGCGCTCGACGGTGGTGGCGGCCGTGGTCGGCCTGATGATCCACAGCTTGGTCGATAGCGATCTTTACTACTTTGGTCTTGGTTTCATTCTCTTCTTGCTACTTGGTCTCGGGCTCTTGCTGAGCGGAGATGCGGTCGCGCCGGAGTCGCTGCCCGGTGGCATGCGGGCCGTTGGCGGCGTCTTCGCTGGCTCGCTGGCGTTAGTACTGCTTCTGATGGGAGTCGCTGAGTTCCAAGTTGGGGTCGCTCGGGCATATCTGCAGGTCCAAGATGTGGCCAAGGCGCGCAGTGCGCTGGACTCGGCGAAGGGACTTGCCCCCAACAGCCCATCTGTCTGGGCCACTCAGGCCCTGATGGCAAGATCGCAGGAAGAACAACTTGCGGACCTTGCGACAGCCTCGCAACTGGGCCCCTCCACCAAGAACCTGCGGAACCTTGCCGACGCCCAATCCGGCTCGGGTCAGTATGTCGCCGCCATCGGTTCGCTTTCCGCTGCCCTTCGCCGCGACCCGGCGAACTTGCCCGCCTTCACTCGACTATTGAAGTTGCACCGCGATATCGGTGACGAGGCCGCTGCCACCGAGGTTGCGCGACGGATGGTCGCAGTGGAATCGACCCCCGCGTTTCGAATTCGCAGCATCCCCGAGAGCGTGCCGACTGAAACCTACGAGGCTCGTTTCTATCTGGCATCGAAGCTGAGCAACCTGGATGAGAAGATCGCGACCCTACGCCCGGCGATCGATGGCTTCCTGCAATACGCCCAAACGACGGCACCCACGGTCTGGCGCAGTGGCAAAGGTGGCCAGCCGGGATACGACTCACCCGAAAAGGCGAAGCTGAAACTCGAAACTGCCGCCGCCCAAGCCAAGATTCTCGCGGGTCTCTATCTCCAAGCCAACCAGGCCGCCGAAGCAAAGGCCGCCGAAGAAGCGTCGATCACCCTTGCCGCCGAAGCCGAAAAGGCACCCAAGGAATAAAAAAAGCCGCTGTCTCCCGAAAGGAGGCAGCGGCTGATTTCCAGATGGGCTTACTTGCGGCCTTGCTTTTCCATCTGGTTGCCGTATCGTCGCATGAACTTCTCGACGCGACCGGCGGTGTCGACCAGACGCTTCTGGCCAGTATAGAATGGATGGCTGAACGCGCTAATTTCGACGTTCACCACATAGTGGTCCACTCCATCAATGTTCTTGACCGTGTTGGTCTTATTCGTGGAGATTCCCGTCCAAGAATGCTCGCCATCGACGAACAGGACAGGATAGATATTGGGGTGAATGCCTTCCTTCATGATGCAGACAAATAGTATGGCACGTTTTGTGCCAACCTTGCTGAAGACGCAGAAGAAGGGTCAGCCGCCAATCAACGGCAGAATCCTGGTCTAGACTTCAACAGATTTCGCGCGGATTCGGAGACGTGTCCCTGCAAGTGGGGGCAAATGGCTTCGATTTGGTGCTAGGCACGAAATGACCGCTATGATGAGGGACCACTCATGAGATCAAAATCCACCCTCCAGCCCCTGTCAAAGCAGGAAGATATGGTGCTGACCTTGGCGGAAGGGGGGAATACCGACAAGCAGATTGCCCTGAAAATGGGTTTGAGCATCGAAACCATCCGCACTTACTGGCAAAGAATTCGCCGTAAGGTCGGTGGTGCCACCCGCTCAGAGATTGTCGCCATTCGCCTGCGTAGCGAGCTAGGCTCGCGTGAAGTTGTCCTGCAGTCCGAGATCGATGAACTGCAGCGCGACATTGAGAAGCGGGATTTGGCGATGAAGCGGGTGCAGCGGGCCGAGAACCTGATGCGGTCGATCATGGAGGGCGTCCCCGACGCGGTGGTCGTTACCGACCGCAACGGTGCGGGCAGCTACTTCAATTCGCAGTTCGAGTCGATCACTGGCATCAAGCCCAACCGGGGGCTCGACTGGACAGAGTCGATCCGTGAGCCCGCTCGGACGCTGATCCGCGACCGAATGCAATCTTGGGATTCCGAGGCCGGGTCAGAGCGCCTGGAGTTCCGAATGCCGAATGCGGCCGGTTTGACGGGAGAGTTTGCCGTGACTTTGACGGCGCTGCGCGATGAAGGCGCGGTCATCGGCACCGTCGCTGTGATCGCAGATTTGACGGCTCAGGCCAGGGCCACCGCGGAGCGCGATCTCCTTTTGGGAAGCCTCCGGGTGCGAACAGAACAGCTGCAGAAAATTGCCGAGCTTTCGCCCGACCTGATCTACCTGTTCGATATCGTCAACCGGAAAAATCTCTACGCCAACCGATCAGTCGCCGAGATGCTGGGATACACGCCCGATGAAGTCAAGGCGATGGGCGCCGACCTCCTGGTTTCGATCATCCATCCCGACGACTTCGATCGCATCCAAGAGGCATCCCAGCGGCAGCCCTACATGGCGGATGGCGAAGTCCTCGAGTCACTCTATCGCGTCCGGCGTCCGGATGGCACTTGGAGTTGGCTCCTCAGCCGGGATGTGGCATTCGAGCGAGGGACCGACGGGCTGGTGTGCACGATTTTGGGCACCGCTCAGGACCAAACAAAACTTCTGCAACGCCAGCTTGGGACAGGCTTCGATGATGTATTGGCTGATGTATTTATCGAAAAATAAATCATTCATCTGGAATTCTTTCGGATACTCCTTGCGTAGTAACGCGGGAAGCTCAGCAAACGCTGAGTGCAATGGAGCAAACAAAAAATGCGAAAGACTCTCTTTACCCTCGTGGCCGGCCTAGCCCTCGCCACTTCGTCATTCGCCGCCGCTGACAAGACGATCGTTGAGATCGCCGTTGGCAACAAGGATTTCAGCACCCTCGTCAGCCTCCTCAAGGCAGCTGACCTGGTCGACACGCTGAGCGGCAAGGGTCCGTTCACCGTCTTCGCCCCGACCAACGCCGCATTCGCCAAGGTTCCGAAGGCAACCCTCGAAGCCCTCGGCAAGGATAAGGCCCTTCTGACCAAGGTCCTGACCTACCACGTCGTTTCCGGAAACGTTCTCGCTGCCGATGCCCTCAAGCTTCGAGGCAAGTCGGTTGCCACCGTTGCCGGAGCCAAGATCAAGCTGAGCGGCCACGGTAAGGAACTCAAGATCAACAACGCCAAGGTCATCGCTGCCGACATCAAGGCCAGCAACGGCGTGATCCACGTCATCGACACCGTCCTCATCCCCAAGTAAGGGATCCCTCCCAAAAGCCCTCTTCGCTTTGCGAAGGGGGCTTTTTTCGTGCCCGGACGGGGGGCGGGCGGGACGCGTCACAATAGAGGACGTGGACAAAATCCTGCTTGCCGCTCCGCGAGGCTTTTGCGCTGGCGTTGCCTATGCCATTGAGGTCGTCGATCTCGCGCTCAAGATTCATGGTGCTCCGCTCTACGTGCGCCATGCCATCGTCCACAACGAGTGGGTCGTCCAGAGTTTCGAGAAGCGTGGAGTCGTGTTTGTCGAGCGAGTCGAAGATATCCCCGAAGGAATGCCGGTTGTCTTCAGCGCCCACGGCGTGTCGCCCGAAGTGCGCCGGGACGCCAAGCAGCGGGGTCTGAAAGTCATCGACGCCACCTGCCCGCTGGTCACCAAGGTCCACAACGAGGCCCGCCACTATGCCGCCAAAGGCTTCCACATGGTCTACATCGGCCACGTGGGCCATGTCGAAGCCGAGGGCACCATGGGAGAGGCGCCTGACCGAATGACCCTGGTCGAGACTCCCGAGGGCGCCGAGCGGCTGGAACTCCCACCCCACGATCGACTGGCCGTGCTCACGCAGACCACCTTGAGCGTGGACGAAGTCACCGCCACGCTCTCCGTACTCAAGCGAAGGTTTCCGCACTTGGAGACGCCGAAGAAAGAGGATATTTGCTACGCCACAACCAATCGCCAGGCCGCCATCCGCGACCTCGCGACCCATTGCGACCTGGTGCTGATCGTTGGCTCGACCACCTCATCGAACTCAAACCGATTGCGCGAGGTCGCCGAAACCATGGGGGTTGAGTCTCACCTGATCTTGACCGCCGACCAAGTGAAGCCAGAGTGGCGCACCGACTTCCGGACAGTTGGGATCTCCTCTGGTGCCTCGACCCCGGAAGAGTTGGTCGAAGCCGTGATCGGCGCGCTGATGGAGGGCCACCCCGAGGTGCCCATCGAAGTCATCACCACCGTGAACGAAGACGTGAAGTTCCTTCCCCCGCGTGATCTCATCCAGTTGGCGATGGCAAAGTCTTAAGCGCGTAGAACACGAAGATGGTCCGCATGACACGCCGGGTGACCTTTTCGGCAGGCCACCGATTTTGGAACCCCAAGCTGGACCTGGAGGGCAATCGCGCGATTTTTCGCGAGGACGCCTCGCCATACAATCACGGTCACAACTACGTCCTCGATGTCACAACAGCGGGCGAAGTGGACCCCCGCACGGGCATGATTGTGAACATCAAGGTGATCGACGATGTCCTCAAAGCCCACGTCCTGGCCCGCTATCACCAGAAGAGCCTCAACGACGAAGTCCCCGCCTTTTTCGAGACTCCTCCCACGGTGGAGAAACTGCTCCTCGACATCGCGGGCATCCTCCAAGAGCCGAGACGGTTGCCGGGCGAGGTCTCCTCGACCGGACTGCGCCTCGAAGAAACGCCCTTGACCTACGCCGAACTCGACCTGGAAAAATCTCTCATGACTCTGACTCGCACCTACGAATTCGCCGCATCCCATCGGCTGCATGCGCCCGTCCTTTCGACCGACGAAAACGTCGCCCTCTTCGGCAAGTGCAACAACCCCAACGGGCATGGACACAACTACGTGCTAGAAGTGACGGTTGCGGGAAGCCCCGACCCGATCACGGGACAGCTGGTGGCGCGCAAGGAACTGGACGAAGTGGTGGCAAGGGAAGTCGTGGATCGCTACGACCACAAGAACCTGAGCGTGGACATTCCTGAGTTTGAGGGCATCAACGCGACCTCGGAGGTCGTGGCTCAGGTGATTTTTGACCGCTTGGCGGGCAAGGTCCCGGCCAGTTTGCACCGGGTCAGGTTGCACGAGACGGCCCGCAACATTTTCGAGGTAACGGCATGAAGAGAACGATTTTGATCACAGGCGCCAGCAGCGGCATCGGACGGGAAGCGGCGATTGCGCTGGCGCAAGAAGACCATCACCTCGTGTTGGCGGCGCGACGAGTCGAACTCCTCGAAGAAGTCGCCGCGCAAGCCCGCAGCCTCGGCGCAACCACCACTGTGGTCGGCATCGACCTATCCCAGCCTGGCGATGGCGCTCGCGCCATCGAGGCCATCGCCCAAAGCGAAGGCTATCCCGTCCTGGTCAACAACGCGGGAATGATCACGATGAAGCCCTTCCTCGACCAGACTTGGGACACCCTGGCCGGGCAGCTTCAGGTCAATCTCCACGCCCCGATTGAGCTTTGCCACCAGTTCGTGCCCATCGCTCTCGCGCGCGGAGGCGGGCAGATTCTGAACATCCTCAGCATCGTCGCCGAGCAGACCTTCGCCCAGACCTCGGCCTACACCGCCGCCAAGGCGGGTCTGCGAGCCTTTGGCAGGGTGCTCGCCGCCGAATACCGCCGCAAGGGGCTGAAGGTGACCGCGATCCTGCCGGGCGCAACCGATACCCCGATTTGGGCGGGCGCAGGTTGGTCGCCGAAGGCGGAAGACATGATTCCGCCCATCGCAATCGCCACTGCCATCGCCGATGTCGTCCGCGCCCCTCTGACCCACAATATCGAGGAGATCACGATCATGCCGACGGGCGGATCGCTCTAACCGCCTTCCGGCTTGCGCCACTTCATCGCGTAGAAGAAAGGCACTCGGTACTCCTCGTCCATCTCCGGGTGGGCGGCGACGGTTTCGGCCGAGGGACGAGGTTCCTCGAAGTGCAGAAGCTGCAAGCCCGCCCGGAGAAGAGGCTGCAGCACCATCTCGAATGGCCGGTGATACTGCATCACCGAAATCCCGCGCCAACTTCCCGCGATGGCCTTCGGGTCGAAGTAGTCTTCGACGGCCACATGCAGGCGTTTGCCGTCGGCGTCGGTGTACCACGCCTTCTCACGCGTCGTGATCCACGCATTCAGGTTCGAAATCAAGAGGTGTCCGCCTGGGCGGAGGACCCGGACCATCTCAGTCAGGCCCGCTTCGGCGTCGGGGATGTCCACCAGGCTCACGTAGCTCACAACGAGGTCAAACGCTTCGTCCGGGAACGGCAGGGCCTCGGCGACGCCTTCCACATAGGTGCCCTCGGGGTGGCGGGCACGCGCCAGTTCGAGAAACTCCGCCGCCGGGTCGAGTCCAACCGTGATCGCACCTTCGCCCGCCAGTCGTCGGCACCAACGCCCCTCGCCGCAGCCGACGTCCAGGACGCGCATTCCGGCGTACGGCGCACCCAGCCGCAGCATCACATGGTCGAGCAAGTGGGTCCGGTTGAGGTCTTGTTCGACGAAGTCGTCCCATGCTTGGGCTGATGCTTGCCACATGGCCGTCTGGGTTTCTTGGGCTTCGGAATGCATTGTTGCAGGATACATGGACAGAAGCTGGTCGGAAAAGGCCCGTTTCGGATAGATTGTGCAAAGTGCGAAAGATCAGTGACGATTCAATGCCTCCAAAGTCGGAGCCCCGGCCATGAGCGGTGCGATTCCGAAGAACGGGTTCCGTTGGACCGTCTGCGCCCTGATCTTCTTCGCCACCACGGTCAACTACCTCGACCGGCAGCTTTTCTCCCTCCTGGTGCCGTTCTTCGAGGACGACCTGAAGCTGGGGCCGACCGATCTCGCCCTGATCAACGTCAGCTTCATCCTGCCCTACGGCTTCGCCATGATCTTCGTCGGGCGCTACATCGACCGGGTGGGCATCAAGCGCGGGCTCGGGCAGTCGTTCTTGCTTTGGAACTTCGCGTCGATTGCGCACGCCCTTGTCCAGAGCCTGAGCGGATTCATGGGGATTCGTTTCTTGCTTGGCCTGGGCGAATCGGGCATGTACCCGGCGGCGGTGAAGACCATGACCGATTGGTTCCCGGTCAAGGAGCGTTCCCTCGCCACTGGCTACTTCAATGCCGGGGCAAACTTGGGTGCGATTCTTGCCCCCATGCTCGGGGTGGCTTGCGCGGCTGCCTTCGGCTGGCGCGCTTGCTTCCTCATCACCGGCGGCGCGGGCATCATCTGGATCTTCTGGTGGCAGCGGATGTATCGCCCGCCCGAAGAGCACCCCAAGGTGTCGCCCGATGAGCTGGCCCACATCCGCCAGGATGGCCATGCCGACGTGCCCGCCCTCAGCTACGCCCAGCTCTTCGGCATGAGGCCGGTCTATGCTCTCGCGCTCGCGAAAGCGCTTTCCGATGCGCCGTGGTGGTTCTATCTCACCTGGATGCCCAAGTTCTTGGTGGACCAGTTCCACGTCAGCACCACGTTCATGGCCTTCGCGATCCCGGTGATCTACATCGTGGCCGACGGCGGCTCGATCGCGGGCGGCTGGATGTCGTCGCGCCTGATCACCAAGGGCCGCGCGGTCGGGCCGGCGCGCAAGCTCACCATGCTCGTTTGCGCGCTACTCGTGGTGCCGGTGATGAGTGTTGGATTATTGGTGGATCAGCCGACCTTCGCGGGCATTCCCAGCGTGTTCTGGGCGGTCGCCATCACGGCGATCGCGGCGGGGGCGCACCAGGGCTGGAGCTGCAATCTCTTCACCCTCATCTCGGACACCGTCCCCAAGAACGGGATGGCGATGGCGGTGGGCCTGATCAACGGGACGGCCATGATCGGCGTCTCCGCCATGCAGTTCTTCGTGGGCCGCTCGGTCCAGGTCACAAGCTCGTACACCCTGCCCTTCATCGTGGCGGGCAGCCTCTATCTCATCGCGCTGGCGTGCCTCCATATCCTCCTGCCCCGGGTCGAGCCGTGGCCCACCGAGAAGCGGGCCAGCATCCCCTTGGTCATCGCCGGCGGCGTCGCGATCCTCGCCGCCCTCGGCTTGCTCCAATACGAGCTGAACCGCCCGCCCTACGCTTCGGTGGAAAACTACCTCGCGACCCGAGGCGGGCAGCTAAAGGCCATCGGCACGCCCGTCGCCGGACCCGACGCCAAAGTCGGCTGGATGGAAGCAAAGTGGTACCAGTGGAAGCTCGCCGACGGCAAAACCAAGGCCGAGCTAATCAAACTAGACTCCCGCCAAGTCCCCTTCGTCGAGGGCAAAGGCGCGACGGCTTCGAGGTACCAGGGGCCGAGCGCCGATGAGGTTAGTCGCGGGTTTGGGAATTGAAGTCCCAGAAGCTCGCTCAAGTAAAACGCGCTATCGGTCAGATCGGTACGCGGCAAGATCTGCTGCGCTGATCTGATCGGCAGGGACAAGCTGATAGTGCCTTTCTTCAACAACCCTAATTTCGTCGTCTTCCTCAATAAACTCGAAGACGGCGATCACTTGATTCGGCAGAAACATCGCACCTACGGGGCGGCAATGCAGTAGGGAGAACCTCTCGCGGCAAAAGCAGATGTCCTGCCAAATCTGTACAGTACTCAGCTTGTCTGACTTGCCCTTGGCCTGAACGGGAATCACGTGGTGTGCGCCCGCCCGATCGATTCCCAAGTACAGCTCATCAATCTCAATCTGCCCAACGTCCTTGACCTTGGTGCGTAAGTGGTTTTGCAGTGAGTAGCACGTTAGCCTGAGGAATAGGTCGACTAGCCGGTTGTATCGAATCTTCGCCAAGAGTGCTTGTTCATCGTTCAGGGCATACTTTGCGATAATCGAAGGAGTTGCATCGGGCACCTTGATAACAGCTCTGTTTGCGCTTGGCAAAATCTGCCCGCCCCGTTTTAGGACGAACCGATAAATGGCATCGCCTGCCCCTTGAATGACCCACTCATGACCTGCTGGCGCAAGGTCTGTGATTGCCTTGGGCAATGCCGCGCGATATCTCTTCTGGTAAATGACGTCGCCCAAATTCTTAATCGAAACGCCCTGCTCGATAGCAATTTGCTCGATACGTGACCGATGGATGATCACCTCTGCCTTGCCAGCCCCGTAGGATTCGAAGAAGGCTATTTCAATCACGCGGTCGTAAGAACTTGCCATTTATCCGGGCCACCTGAGGACCACGACTTCCTCTCGAAGTTGCTGCCTCGTCGCTGTTGCCATTCTCGTCCGAAATAGGTCAATTGAGACGACTTCGTAGCCCTGCCTTTCGGCAATTTCTGCGAGCAGTTGTCCTGTCTTGATCTGAATCTGTAAGTATGAGGCTTGGTCACCAACGACGTAACCAAGCATTGCGCCAGGTTTCAGCTTTGGTTGCAAGCTTTGAAGGTGGCGGGCCATGCCACCAAAGTAGAGCTTTGTGACTCGATGGTAAAGGCGTTCGAATCCAGAGTCCTTACCCATTTCGACGCGCTTCGCCTCGATTTCTGCTGCAATCCGTTGGATTTCGGGGATATCGGCGACAAAGGCATCATCTTTGTCGGCCACATAGACGTTCCTCGTGTTTGACCTGAGCAGGCCCTCCTTCAGTGCACGGAGGTCGGACTTGTTCTTGACCAACCCCAACACAACGGATTCGAGCCTTGTTGTGCGAGTGTAGTCCTTTTCGTTAGGATAGGGCGGCGAGGTGAAGACAGCGGAAATAGAGTTATCTGCCAGTTGGGAGACGTCACGGGAGTCGGCCTGAATTAGTTGAGTATGAATTTGCTTTCGCTCCGAGAACTCGGCCAAGTCCGCCGCCATCCGCTTGCATTGTTCCAACCACAGCCCCACCACATCACAATCATCCTTCGGTTTGGTGATGCCCACTTCGGGGCCAAAACGAATGTTGCCCGCATGCACCACAAGCGTCCAGGCCAGCGCAAGTTGAAGGGGTTCGACAAATTCTGAATCCGATCTATTGATCCACTGAAGCAAAACTAGCGCCCTGTGGAGGGGTTTGGGGCTAATCGAATTCGCTAACAAGAGCTTCTCTGCGTCTTGGTCCAACGACAGCCAGCCGTAAATATTGAGTTGCTCCCTCACGCCCGCCCCAGTTGGCATGCGCCTTGGGGCGAAGACAGTGTCGATCTCCGATTGAGCTTTCTCTGCCGCCCACGCGGCAACACACCCAAGTTCTGGACCACCTATCAACCAGTTCGTCTTTACTCGGCTGGCAAGTGCGGCCATCGGATTCGCCTCGAAACCTACCGCACCGATGCCCTGTTTCTTGCACTCAACGATCGTGGTCCCTGTGCCGCAAAATGGATCGAGCACCACGGCTCCCGGAGCGACGCCGAACTTCGAAAGGTACTCCCGAACGAGATGTGGCGGAAAGCTCAACACAAAGCGGTACCAGGCGTGAACGGGTCTGTCTTCTTCGGCCAGCCTGTTGTGAAGAGGGCTGCTGAGGCACCACTGGGAGCGTTCGAGGTCTTTCAGGGTTTGCATTTTGGGCCAGTCAAGAAGAAGACGACCTCCCCGGCCTCTCCGCACCTATCATTCTGACTGAAATTGGTTGTGCAGGCTCGGCTATGGGCCTCAAGAGTCCGGACTGTTACAATCGCCCGACATCTAAAGAGACGGGCAACGGACGACAGACTGACCTTTGAACCTCTCCGAGCCGACAATCTGCCCGAGGACGTACAATAAGATATGAGTTCTTCCACTGCTCTCAAGATTCGACTC
>JBMOJD010000003.1:0-84551 GCA_049317025.1 Fimbriimonas sp.
CATCGCCTCCCGCCGGATTGCCGCCGCCATGGCAGCGGCGCAAGGAGGCGAATGCGTCAACAACCACTGGATTCCCGATGGAGCCAAGGATTCGCCCGCCGACCGCTGGTCGCCCCGAGCGCGCCTGATCGAAGCCTACGACGCCATCTTTGCCGAGGAGATCGCCGGCTGCACCGACGCGGTCGAAAGCAAACTCTTCGGGCTCGGATCAGAGGACTATGTCGTCGGTTCGTTCGAGTTCTACGCCAGCTACTCGCTGAGCCGAAAGAAGATGTTCTGCCTCGACATGGGGCACTTCCACCCGACCGAGACCATCGCCGACAAGCTCTCGGCCCTGCTCCAGTTCCACCCCCGACTCCTGATCCACACCAGCCGCCCCATGCGCTGGGACAGCGACCACGTGGTTCTCTTCACCGACGACCTCCGGGCCGTGTTCTTGGAGTTGGCGCGGGGCAAAGCGCTCGACCGAGTCGTTGTCGCGCTCGACTTCTTCGATGCCAGCATCAACCGACTTGGCGCCTATGTGGTAGGCATTCGAGCCACCCGCAAGGGCATCCTCAACGGACTTCTCGACCCCACAAAAGAGTTGCAGGCACTGGAAACCCAAGGCAAGCTCGCCCAGAAGCTGGCCCTAATGGAAGAAGCGAAGACGCTTCCATTCGGGGCGGTTTGGGACGAGCTATGCCTTCGCGCAGGCGTGCCCGTGGGGCGCAACTGGATCGATGAGATCGACAACTACGAGCAAGTCACAGCTTCTCGTTGAGTCGGGTCTCAACTTCCTTGAGCTTCTTTTCGGTCTTCAACAGATACAGATACAGGCCTAACCACACCAGTAGGGGTGGGATGGCCGCCACCAGTTTCCAATCGTTCATTGTTTTTCTCCAGAGTGAGCAAGAAGACGCCGGCTTTGACGCGGGCGCGATAGAGCCAAACCGCTAGGGTGCTCATGGTGACGAGGAGGATCGAGACGACATAGGCGTACGCGCCTTTGATCTGACCCTGCATGATCGACTGGGTGGGGTGGAACGAAGCTTGCGCCACCTGGGGCAGTCGGGGGAAGACGAAGATAAGGAACAGCGCGGGCAAGATCGCCGCGAGGGCATAGCCCGCCGCATTGGTCGCTCGCCGCTCGGCGTCGCTGAAGGCCGAACGCAGGGCGAAGTAGGCGAGGTAAATCAGTAGCACCAGCAGAAACGAGGTCTGTCGCGGGTCCCACTGCCACCAAGTGCCCCACTGCACCTGGGAAAACAGAATGCCCGTGATCATCGTCAGCACGGCAAAGGTCATGCCCAGCGAGTTCGCGGCCTCGGCCCGGACGTCGTCGGCCAAGTCATTCGAGCGCAGAAACTTGAAGCTGAACCACGCCCCTAAGAAGAGCAGGGCCGTGCTGAGCATGGCGCAAGGGAAGTGCCAGAAGAAGATGCGCGCCAATTCTGGCTTCTGGAACCCGACGGCGTCGGGCACCTCAAAGCTCCAGAGCGTGACAATCGCCACACTGATTCCTAACAGGACACGAATTAGGTTTTTCAACGTTTCCATGTTGCGGCGAAGATCGGTGCGCCACTCACCAAGGACAGGAGGGCATAGCCCACAAGACCGAACACGGCGCGGTTGGCCGAATCTGAGTAGATCGGGTCCAGGGCCCCTCGCATGGAGGCCACGCCAATCACGACGAGTGGAAGCAAGAGTGGTATCCCGATGGCACCACTCACGGTGGATCGGTTGGCCCCCTGGGCCACCAAAGCACCGCACAAGGTTACCGTAGCCGCCAGCCCGATGCTGCCCGCCAGCAGGGTCGCAAGGAACAGGCCAACCGAGGCCACCGGTGTATTGGTCAGCATGATGAATGCGCCGCCAATGCCGAGCCCAGTGACCGTCATCAGGATCAGATTGAAGCCCAACTTGCCGTAGTACACCGCCTCGGGACGAGCCGTCAGGCGAAGGAGGTCACCCGTGCCTTGCTCTTCCTCCAGCACCATCGTCCGGGGGAGGCCGACCACGGCGGCAAAGAGCAGAGTCGTCCACAGCATCCCGGCCGCCAGCGGACCCCCAAGCCGGAGGTTGAAGGCCGCCAGAGCCATCGCGACGACGGCAGAAAAGCTGAACAAGCCGATAGTCAGCAAGCCCGCCGAATTACGCAGCTCAGTCCGGACTTCCTTGCGCATCACGGCGAGGATATCAGTGGTTAAGCTGGAGTTCAAGGTTCGCCCACCTCCTTTCGCGCGGATCGTTAGTGGCTAGGACGATGCAGCCCCGCGTCAATTGCTCTTGGATGATCCGGGCGAGAAGCTCCAGTCCTGGTTCATCGAGCCCAGCACCTGGTTCATCAAGCAGCAGAGCCAGCGGTCGAGCCTGGATCGCAATGGCAAACTTCAATCGGGCTTTCATCCCTGTACTGAGCTGGCTGGCCGGTCGATCCGCCGCGTAGGCGAGGCCAATGAACTCCAACAGCTCATCGGCGCGAGAGGTAACACCCCGCAAGGACGCCGTCAGTTCCAGATGCTCCCGCACCGTCAGAGTCGGATAGAGCGCAAACTCCAGAGCAGCGAGGCCAAGGGTGGTCCGTGGGTCACCCGTCAGGTGGACCTTACCCTCGCTTGGCGAAAGAAGGCCCGCAAGCAGTCGAAGAAGGGTCGATTTCCCCGAACCGTTGCTCCCCCCGACCACCAAGCAATCGCCGGGGCCGAGGTCAAGGTTGATGCCCCGCAGGACCCAGCGAGATTCGTACCGCTTGCCCAAGTTTTCCGCACGCAAAAGCATCCCCCCGGGGGGAGATGCTTCGGCTTTGTCGGACTTCTGCTCTTGCATCGGGGAGTCTTGAGTTTTCAACCGAATTGAGGCTACCCGCGCCGACAGTTTGAAGCCGTCAGCAAAATTGAGGACGAGTCCTCAGCGGCGGCTGCGGCGGACTTTCTTACCCTTTGCCACGGCACCGGCTTGGGCGGGCGATATCGCCCGCACTTCGAGGAATCCCTGGTCATTTCGGCTCAGCAGCCACTTGCCGTCGGCGGTAAACGCGACCGGCGAATCAAAGTTGCTGGCCTTGTCGATTTTCTTCACCAAAGCGAGCGATTTGGTGTTCCAAATCCGCACGGTCGAATCAGTGAAAGCCGCAGCCAAAAGGTTGCCGTTCGGGCTAAAGGCCAGCGAGTTTGTGCCCGTGTAAGAGTCCTCAACCCGAACTTTGCCCACGGGTGCGCCAGACTTGGCTTCGAAGAATCGGACGGCACCATCCTTGCCCCCGCTCGCGATCAGCGTCCCTTCGGGATTGTAAGCAAGGTCGAGGGCGCCTGCGCCACCCGTGCCCTGGTGCCCCACGAGGCGGCTGATCGTGCTCATGTTCGCCGCGTTGACGATTCGGCAAACCGGCGTCAAGGTCGCCACCGCGAAGATGCCCGTGCTCTTCGGATTCCAGACCGCACTGTAAAGGTTCGCCCCCTTGCCAAGAAGGAAGCGCAGTGGCTTGGGCTTGGGGCTGGTCAGGTCATAGATATTCACCGCGTCATCCTTGCCCGTGCTCAGGAGCCGAGTGCCGTTGAGGTTGAAACTGAGCTTCTGGATGCCCCGGGTGTGGGTGCGGTAGTCGCGAATCTTCTTGCCGGTTGCGGCATCGCTGATGAAGATACGCGCGCTCTCATCGCCCGTCGCGACCTGCTTCCCATCCGGGCTCCAAGTCGCGCCGTAAGCCGCTTGGGGGTGCTTAGGAAACTGTCGCAACGTCTTCTGGGTGGCGGCATCGAAGAGGCGCACGCTCCCGTCTTCCAACGAAAGCAGAACCCGAGAGCCCGCCGGTGCCGGGGCCATGGCGATTGGGCGTACGCCCAACAAAACCTTGGGCTCGTCAAAGGTAAGGCCCGCAGATTTAGTCGGGGTCTGAGTTGTCAGCAGGGTTGCGACGATAGTTGCAATGAGCATGTTTGATCCTAGGACACGGCGACGTCAGTGTCGCCAAAGGGACAGACGTATGGCACGGGCAAACAGTTGTACGTTTACGGCGGCGTTAGCTGCGCCCTTCTCCTTAGGCTAGTAGGGAAATCTTGCCGCCAGGACGGATGAGGGCCGGACGGCACAAACGCGAGTCCTTCTCCTTACGGCGATGTTTGTGCGCTGAAGGGAGAAGGTGCCCGAAGGGCGGATGAGGGTTCCGGGAAACGATCGAAACCCCGCTCTTAGTTGACACCAACAACCCCGAAAAGACCATTCCCTCGGGGGGCCGAAAACTGACTTGATTAATTTAACACCCCCCGGAGCATCCAGAAATCAAGTGAAAAATCAAGCGAGAAAATGGCCCACGATCTTTCTCCTTACGCAAGTAGGGAGAAGGTGCCCGAGGGGCGGATGAGGGTTCCGGAACGCACGCTCGCGACCAGCAACCACAACTAGCCGAACGAAAGCAAAGATAAACCCGGGCTTAGGTGCCGACGCTGCCGAGCAGCTGGATTGCTCGCTCCTTCTGGACCATGTGGTCCACGATAGGCAGAGGGTAGGTCTTGCCAAGTTCGACGCCCGCACTGGCAAGGTCAAAGGCAGAGGCCAAGGTCGGAGTGTGAAGGTGCTCGCCCTGCAACCCGGCGATCTCAGGAATCCACTCGCGGATGAAGACGCCGTCGGGGTCGAACTTCAGGCTCTGCAGGCGGGGGTTGAAGATGCGGAAGTAGGGCTGGGCATCGCAGCCGACCGAGGCGGCCCATTGCCAACCGCCGTTGTTGGAAGCCAGGTCAAAGTCCAGGAGCTTCCGCGCGAAGTAGGCCTCGCCCCGGCGGTAATCAACGAGCAAGTCCTTGGTGAGGAAGCTCGCCACCACCATCCGCAGGCGGTTGTGCATCCAACCGGTGGCGTTGAAGCATCGCATGGCCGCATCCACGATGGGGTAGCCGGTCAGTCCTTGCTCCCAGGCCTGGTAATGGCTTTCATCACCGGGATATTCGAGCCCTCGGTAGGTAGGGTTGAACGGCTCTCGCACAACCCGCGGGTTGTGGCTCAGGATGTCCTGGTAGAAGTCCCGCCAGATCAGCTCAGCAAGCCACTTGTCGGCGCCGTGCCCCCCGCGTTCGAGGGCCATGCGGACGCAGGCTCGGATGGAAACCGTCCCGAACCGGAGGTGAACCGAGAGGCCACTGGTGGCAGCCAGGGCAGGGAAGTCACGATCCTTCGCATAGCCATCGACCTTATGGGAGTAGGCCTCCAGTTGGGCGAGCCCGGCATCCTCACCGGCCGAAACCCAGAGGTCATTGGCGGCGAACCCAAGGGCGTCCATCGACCAATCTGTGGCAGCCGGATATGCGACCAGCTTGGTCAGATCAGGCGTGTGCTCGGCGGCATGGTCGCCAAGTTCAAACTGCTTCCGCCAGACCTTGCTGTAGGGGGTGTAAACCCGCAGGGGGAGGCCCGACTGGCCAAAGATCTCGCCGCCCTCAAAGATGACGGTGTCCTTCACGGACTGGAATTCAATGCCCGTGGCCTTCAGACGTTCGGCGACATCTTGGTCCCGTTGAATGGCATACGGTTCATAGTCACGCCCCGCGACGACCAGGTCCGCACCAAACGCAGCCGCTAGCTTAGGAATCTCTTCAAGAGGATTACCATGGAGGACCACAAGGTTGGAGCCCCGGGCACGGAGCTTCGCGTCTAGCTCAACCAGGCTTCGGTGAATGAAGGTCACCCGGCGGTCATCGCGGTCTTCGAGGGCATCCAGGATGTTGCGGTCGAACACGAAGGCAACCACCACCTGGTCTGCCCGCTCGGTCGCCGCCGCCAACGCGGCATGGTCACTGAGGCGAAGATCACGCCGAATCCAACAGACTGCCTTCACGACCGCTTCTACGAGCTATAGTCGGTAGACGTGTCGCAACGAGCCGCCGAGGCCCCGCCCATCAGCTACCTCTATGAGTTCCTCACGTTCGTGGGTGAGGTCTTCTTGCTCCTCGCCGACTCCGGTCGACGGCTGCTCCGGGGTCGCTTCGAATGGGGCGAACTAGTCAGCCAGATGTCCTTCGTCGGCGTCTCGTCCGTGCCCATCGTGGCCATGACGGGATTCTTCTCCGGCGCGGTTCTCTCGCTCTACCTCTCGACCTTCCTGCGCGACTATGGGGCCACGACCTTCGTCGGGGCTACGGTTGGGCTCTCAGTCACCCGTGAAATCGGTCCTGTCCTTGCCGGCATCATGATCTCGGCGCGCTGTGGCTCGGCCATGGCGGCTCAGATTGGCACGATGGCCGTGACCGAGCAGATCGACGCCCTACGGATGCTCAGTGTGCACCCGACGAACTATCTGGTGATCCCTCGACTGATCGCCTCGGCACTGATGGTCCCGATCTTGGCCCTGATTTGTATGTACTCGGGCGTCGTAGGCGGGCTGATCATCGCCACGGCCAATGGGGTTCCATACGGAACATTCATGCAATCACTGGCCCGGTTCCTTCAACCGAGCGATATCTTGCTGGGCATGGCCAAGGGGCCGTTCTTCGGTGTGATCGTAGCACTGGTCGCTTGCCAGCAGGGCTTGCGCACCACGAACGGAGCCCAGGGAGTCGGGCGGGCGACTACGAACACGGTCGTGATCTCGATGGTTTTGGTTTACGTGGCCAACTTCCTGCTGGCGTCGGTCTTCTTCGGGTAGGTTCTCGGCGGATGTTGAAGGTTGCGGTCATCGGTGCGTCGGGAAGGATGGGTCAGGAAGTCGTGCGGGCGCTCACCCCGAGTGAGGGTTTTGACTTGGTTGCGGCGGTGGACGTGCGCGGGGTGGGCGACAAGGTCCGGCCCGACCTCGACCTGGTGATTGAGGATAATGCCCATGCTGCATTGGAGCGGACCCGCCCGTCGGTCGTGGTGGACTTTTCGCATCACCTCGTGGTGCGGTCCAACGCCCTAAGTGCCCTCGCCTTGGGCGCGAGTCCGGTGATTGGTGCCACGGGCCTGAGCGCCGACGATGTCCAGGCGATCCTCGAGGCCACGACGACGACTCCGGCGATGATTGTGCCGAACTTCTCGATTGGCGCGGTGCTGATGATGCACTTTGCCGAACTCGCTGCCCGCTGGATCCCCGACGTCGAGGTCATCGAGCTTCACCACGACCGCAAAGAGGATGCTCCGAGCGGCACCGCCATGCTGACTTGCCAGCGCATCAGCTCGGCAAGGACCAAGGCAAAGACCCAACTTCCGACGCCCTTGGAGAAAGTCCCTGGCGCACGAGGTGGCGAGGCGTTTGGGGTTCCGGTTCACAGCGTCCGCTTGCCGGGATTCCTCGCTCATCAGGAGGTCATCTTCGGTGCTCCGGGCGAGATTCTCACCTTGCGGCACGACTCCACGGCCCGGTCTTCCTTCATGGATGGCGTCCGCCTTTGCTGCCGCGAGGTCGGGAACCAGACCGGGTTGGTTGTGGGGATGGACTCGCTATTGTTCGGCTAGGCGACGCTAGGCGGTCGGAAGATGTGAAGTTCGGAACTTCCGTCTCGACCCACCCAGAGGGGGAACTCTTCGGTGGTCGTGCTCGCTCCGAAGTCGCCATCCTTGCGCAACGCCAGGACGACACAGGGCATGTCGCAAGCGTGCTTTTGCCTTCGGATCATGTGGCGGATTGTGTCTTCGCAAGCCTCTTGGGCAGACATTCCTCGGCGCATGGCTTCGACGGTTCGGAAGGAAGCACAAGCCTTCCACAGTTCTTCGCCTAGGCCAGTAGCGCCGCAGGCTCCGACCTCGTCGTCAGCATAGATGCCTGCACCGATGATGGGGGAGTCGCCGACCCGTCCGGGGAGTTTCCAACTCAGACCGCTCGTGGAACTGGCGGCAACGAGATGTCCGGGGTCCTCAAGGCCGAGCATGGTGACGGTATCGCCGTAATGTTCGCCGGCGGTGTGGACATAGTTCTTTTCGAATTCACCCCGTCGCCAATCGGCGTAGGCGCGGACGTTCTCGGCGGTCATCAGGTTGAAAGGTTCCATGCCTTTCGAGATCGCAAATCGGCGAGCCTGCTCGCCTGCGAGCATCACGTGGGGGGTGTCTTCGAGCACTTTTCGGGCAACCGAGATCACCGGGCAGATTCCGCGAACGGCACAGACGGCTCCGGCGCTAAGGTCGAGGCCGTCCATCATGGCCGCGTCAAGTTCCAACTCGCCGTCGGCATTTGGGTAGGAGCCGAGACCAATGGCCAGCAGGGTCGGGTCAAGTTCACAGGCACTCAGGCCGGACTCCAGAACGGACCGCAAGTCGGCCCCGGCGGCGACGGCCTCCCAGGCCGCGCGCATGGCCACTTCGCCTGGCTCGCGCCAGGTTGCTAACAGGGTTGTCATGCGCGAGAGGCTACCCGCGCGGGCGGCGACGCTTGCTCATGAAAGCCACAATCGCGCCCGCAAGCGCGGCAATGGACGCGGGTTCGGGCACGGTTTCGATCACGACAGAGTCGACGGTGCCGTCCCAGCGGCTGAAGTTGGCATTTCCCCACGCATGGGTAGGCAGGTAATGGGCGAAGTAGAACTCTCGCTGGGAGAACAGAGCGGGATCGATCGCGGTGGGAAAGTCCCAGTTGGACCAGCCAGCGAAGGCGCGTACTGAAGGTTGAGGGTTACGGAGCGGTCGTCGTCCGCCCCGCTGATCTGAAACCAATCTTGTCCCGAAACTTGCCCAACCGCTGACCCGGCGTCGGCGTCTTGGATGGTGGCGGTAGCGAGACCGATGACGTTGACTTCGACCTCGAAATCGCCTGGGGACCAATAGTAGTAGTTGGCCCAAGGCTGCGCACTTAAACTGCCAGCATTGAATCGAAACGTGGCGACGTAATCGAAGTCCGTCGTGATGCCCACGAATTCACCGGCAAAGGGGCCACTGACCTCGACATTGTCTACGTAACTGATGGTCTCGGTGACGGAGCCATGCACGGTCAAAAAGTGCGTGTAGCTGGCGGAAGCAAGCGTTGTGCAAGCAAGGATGATGGCGATGCCGGAAACTCGCAAAGAGCTGACCATGACGCCCATTGTAGGTTACTCAGGCGTGTTTAAGGGCTTCAGCGATGGTTTTCTTAACATTTAGAGTGGTCTGAGAGTCAGAACCGCGACTTCGGGCGGGCAGAGGAAGCGGGCAGGCGGGCCGGTCGTGCCGATGCCACGGGAGACATAGAGTGGCGTCGGGGCGTTGGGATACCAACCCCTTGGGTAGCGCTCGCCGTTGCGGGTGTGCATCGGGGCCCAGCCACCGGGGAAGATGAACTGGCCGCCGTGGGAGTGACCGCTGAGTTGGAGCGAGCAACCTTGGGGCAGCCAGCCGATCAGGTCTGGTTCGTGCCAGAGGCAGACGGCGGGGAAGTGCTTGACCTTGCGCATGGTGGCGAAAGGATCGGCGACATTGGCGTTGGCGGAGTCGATGCCAACCCAGGAGACCCCGAGGTGCAACCAAACTTCGTTTTGAAGGAGACGGATGTTCAATCGGTCGAGGACGCCGCTTAAGGCGGAGATGCCGTGCCCCTTGTGGTCGTGGTTCCCGGGTACGGCCACGACGGCTCCTTGCATGAGGAGCAGTGGCTCAAGCACATGCTCCAGTTCGGCGGTGGTCAGTGACTTCCAACTTTCGACGAAGTCACCGGCGATTGCCACCATGTCTGGCTCTTCGGCGAGGGCGAGGGCAATGGCTTGCGAGGCGAGTTCGAACGAGCCCCCGCTATGAAGGTGAAAATCGCTGAGGAGGGCGACCTTAAAGCCATCCAAACTTTCGGGCCAGTCGGGCAACCGAAGTGTCTTGCGCTCAACGACCAGCCTCTTGGCTTCGACCATCGAGCCATACACGAGCATGGCACTGCCCACCGCACCACCCCAAAGGGCTAGATCTCGAAACCTCATGGACGGGGTTTACCTGAGTTCAGGCCGTATACTCGATTGATGCGTATCTGGCCCGCCGCTCTTTTGGTCGCTCTCCTCGCGGGCGCTTCGTGCGGGGGCAAGGAGCGCCTGCCATTTTTGGGCAAGTGGGCCCTGAGGTTTGAGGTCACTGGGGCGGGCGAGGGAGCAAAACCAGCGGACTTGACTCGCAATGAATTGGTCGGATACCTCCAGATTTATGCCACAAAGAATGGCTTTATTCTTTTCCTAGAGGGTGAGCAGCAGTCCATCGAAGTCCGGGGTGACTGGAAAATCGAGCGCAAGCGGTTGGTTTTGGCCCCGAAGGATGTCCTGATCGATGACCGGGGCGGGGTCGACGTGCGCGATCCGAACAAGAAGTACCTGGAGCCGGATGGTATTCGCGAGGCCTATTCGCGGGGACTGGTCCTGGTCCCTTCGCAGGACGGCACCAAGTTGGAGGGTCTGACCATGGCGATTGGTCCTCTGCGCGGTCGCCATCTCGCGGCACGAGAAAAGGGCTAGGCGGTACCATTCTCAGCCTACTATGGCAAAAATCCGAATCGGCATTATCGGCTGCGGACAGATTTCGCAGCATCACATGGGCACCTACAAGAACATCCCGGACGCAGAAATGGTCGTCTGTGCGGATATCAACGAGGCCACGGCCCGCGCGAGTGCGGACAAGTTTGAGATCCCCGAGATTTCGACAAACTGGCGCGAAGTGATCGCCCGCGACGACATTGATGCCGTGGATGTTTGCCTTCACAACAACTACCACATGCCCGCAACGGTCGAGGCCCTGCAGGCAGGCAAGCACGTGTACTGCGAGAAGCCGATGGCTGGCTCGTACACCGACGCCAAGAAGATGCGCGACACCGCGTTGGCGACGGGCAAGCACCTCCACATCCAGCTCAGCACTCTCTATGCCAACGAGACTCGCGCCGCCAAGGAACTGATCGATGCGGGCGAACTGGGCGATCTCTACTTTGCTCGCTCGACCGGCTTCCGACGACGCGGTCGGCCCTATGTGGACGGCTATGGAACTCCGACTTTCGTTCAGAAGCGACATTCGGCCGGTGGCGCGCTGTACGACATGGGCGTGTATCACATCGCTCGCATGCTGTACCTCTTGGGCAACCCTACGGTCGAGCGCATTTCGGGAACGATCTACCAGAAGACGGGCATGGACGCCAAGCGCCGCGAAATTTCGGGCTACGACGTCGAAGAGCTTGGCCTTGGTCTGATTCGATTTGAGGGCGACAAGACCATGGACCTGATCGAGTCGTGGGCGATCCACATGGACAACTTCGAGGGTTCGTATGTGGTCGGCACGGAAGGGGGCGTCAAGCTCAATCCGTTCGGATTCTTCAAGAGCTACGGCAACATCGACATGTCGGCCACGGGTGACCTTGGTTCGGCGCGATACCGATGGGACAACGTCATCGGCGATGGCGGCGTCTATGGTGATTCGCAGCGACATTGGATTGCGGCACTCCAGGGCCAGATCCCTCTGCTGCCGACGGCGGAGATTGCCCTCAACACCATGTTGATCCAGGAAGGCATTGTCCTTTCTTCTCAGCGTCGGGCTGAGGTTTCGGCGGCGGAAGTTGATGCCGCTTCCGTTTCGACTGCTCAGTCGATGTAAATTGGCGACACCCCACCTGCCCCCTCCGAAAGTGAGGGGGCATTTTCTGCCTTGAAAGCAACCTAATGGAATCCACCTCCGACCTTCGCATCCTTTCTGTTCGCCCGCTGCTCCCTCCGGGTGTTCTCGCCGAGGAGATTCCGGTCACCGAGGAAGCGGCGAGCCTGATCGCGAGGTCACGACGGGAGATCACCGCATGTTTGCGGGGGGAGGACCCTCGGCTCGTGGTGGTGGTTGGCCCGTGTTCGGTTCACGACCCGGCGGCGGTTTTGGATTACGCGGCGAAGCTGAAGGAAGGCACTAAGAGCTTTGCGGGCGAGTTGCTGATCGTGATGCGTGCTTACTTCGAGAAACCGCGGACCACGGTGGGTTGGAAGGGGTTTGTGAATGACCCTGAGATCGATGGTTCGTTCCAGATCAACAAGGGTTTGCGGCGCGCCCGGCTAATGCTCAGCGAACTTGCCGAGCTTGGTCTGCCCGCCGCAACCGAGTTCCTCGATATGACGACGCCGCAGCATATTGCCGACTACATCAGTTGGGGTGCGATCGGGGCGCGGACGTGCGAGAGCCAGACTCATCGCGAGCTGGCGTCGGGGCTTTCGATGCCGGTTGGGTTCAAGAATGCGACCGATGGTGACGTGAAGGCAGCGATCAATGGAATCCAAACCGCCAAGCAGGGCCACTGGTTTATGGGTGCGAGCCGCGAGGGTGTCACCGCGATTTTGCAGACCACAGGTAACGATGCCTGCCACCTGATCTTGCGGGGCGGCACTCGGACAGGGCCGAACTACTCGTCTGACCATGTTGCGAGGGCTTCGAAGCAGCTTTTGGCCGATGGATTGCCGTCGCGCGTGATGATCGATTTCAGTCATGGCAACAGCGGCAAAGACCATCATCGGCAGATCGACGTGGCGAAGGACGTGGCGGGCCAGTTGGAAGAGGGGGCTCCGATCTTTGGCGTGATGATCGAGAGCTTTTTGGCCGAGGGCCGCCAAGATTGGGCGGGCTCCGCTTCGGTCTATGGTCAGAGTATCACGGATGCTTGCATTGGCTTCTCGCAGACCATCGACGTGCTTGGGTTGCTGGCCGAAGCGGCTAAGTAAATACACAACTGGCCGCTGAAAAAGTTCAGCGGCCAGTTTGCGTTGTTGGTGCTTACTTAGTGACGGCGGGAAGACCGTTGGTCTTGGCGATCACAAGTAGCTTTTCGACGTCGCGTTGTCCTGAGAGCATGAACGTGGTCGGCTCCGTGGCGTTGCCCGAAAGCCACACAACGTAGTTGATTCCGTTCATTGATCCTTCGAAGTAGCCCGGAGCGGTCTTGATCGGCGTCAGTCCTTGCGGTGCCATAGGTCCGGTGACCATTTCCAGCTTCATGTCGCCCTCGGCATCGCGCAGCCAGAAAGTAGCGATCTGGCCAACCGGTGCCCAGTTGATCTTCTCGTCAAGCACGGGCATTCCTTGCAGAGCGCGTCGAGCGTTCTCCATGGTGTTCTTCAGCTTGGCATCGGCTTGTTTGGTTCCACCGGCCGAAGGCGTTCCCTGCAGGCTCGCGACATTCCGAGCGAAGGCACCCTTCTCGGCGGCGCGGCTACCAGCTCGGTCCGAGAGGAAACTGCCACCGATCAGGAGGGCGGCGACTCCGGCGCAAAGCGCCCAGGCATATCGGCCCACAAAGGTTTCCACCCGGCGGCTCCTGTCAATCTCGTCGAGGCGCTTGATGGAAGCTTTCCAAGCGGCGGGCGAATCAATCGGCTTGATTTCCCGGCTCATGAAAGCCTTCAGATCGCGCATTGACTGCACTTCCTTGCGTAAAGTATCCGACTCGGCTATTGCTTTTTCAACAACCTTCCGCTCAGATTCGTTCAGCTCCCCATCAATATAGGCATTAAGGTCAAGTCGATCAATCATTAAATCCTTCCTTCAAATAGCCTTCACGGATCGCGTACTCAAGCAGCATCTTTCTTAGGATAGTACGTCCTCTCGCGAGGCGAGAGCGCACTGTCCCAATCGGAACACCGGTTATGTCGGCAATCTCCTGATAGCTCATTCCTTCCAAGTCGCTTAGGATCACGGCCAAACGAAACTCGTCGGGCACTTTTCCTAAGGCATCTTCAATCTCGGCGGGAAGCTTTTCATCAAACAGAATGCGGTCAGGAAGTTCACTTTCCGCGCCGATCGGTTCGATTACGCCATCATCGCTCAGCGATCCGACCTGGGGAGCCCGCTGCTGTTGGCGATACCTGTTGATATACAGATTGGTGACAATCCGCAATATCCAGGCTTTGAAGTTAGTGCCGTCGAAGCGTTCAAACGCTTCGTATGCCCTCACCATCGCTTCCTGAGCGAGATCCTCGGCCTCGTCGCGTGACCTAGTCAGACGCAAAGCGGTGCCAAAGACTGAGGGGAACACACGCTCAGCCTGGCGTTCAAAACCATCTCGGCGATCGCGCCTGCCAAATAGCATGCTGGGCGGAGTGTACCTCTCACGAATTTCAACAGAAACCCTCGCCAATCAGTTCCCAGGATTTCCCAATCCTGCATTTGGGCACGGACCTTTGATCCCGTGCCCTGCTCGCGGTGTTTGCGCCACAATAGAGAAATGCGCAAGGCGTTCTGGACGCTTCTCCTCCCCACGATCCTACTCGGCGGGGTTCTCAGTCTCAGTGGATGCTCGGGCCAAAGCACGCGGATGGGGGGCAAGACGAACCCCAAGGTGTACGAGCGAATCGTGAGCCTCAGCCCCAGCACAACCGAGTTGGCTGGACTCAACCTAAACGTGTCCAAGCTCAAGGGCCGAACGGCGGCATGCAACTACCCAGTGATGGTTTCGAGTGCGCCGGTTGTCGCCGACGTGAAGCCAGACTACGAAAAGCTCGCCCTGGTGAAGCCCGATCTCGTGTTTTACGACGGTGACCTTTACAACGCCCAGGATATCCAGAAGATTGAGCAGCTCGGGGTCAAGACCTTCAAGAGCTCAGCCCTCACGATCGATGACTTTTTGAAGGACATCTATCGTATCGGCTCGTTGCTCGGAAACGAGACGGGCATTTCCACCTACGCTGACCGCGTCTACAATGCTCGCGCGCAGTCGTTGGCAAACAAACCTGCGCGGGAGATTAAAGTTGCGCTGGTGATCCCTGGACAAAACAGTGAGCATATGATCGTGGGCACGGGTGCCTTTCAAGGGGATGTCATCCGGGCGGCGGGCGCTACTCCGGTTGGGCCAACTGCCGACCGGTTCGTCCCTCTGAAGGTTGAAGACCTTATCGCCGCGAACCCCGATTTCATCTTTACTTCCGGTAAGAAAGAACCGATCTTGGCCGACCCGAGATTGAAGACCGTCAAGGCAGTGGCGACCAAGCGCGTAATCGCATTGAACCCCGACGTCGCCCTGCGACGAGGTGGGCGCGTCGACAAGTTGATCGAGACTATCCATGCTCAGATCGTGGGAACGGAGGCGGGCAAGTGAGAGAGCAGCGCGCAGAAGTTGGAGTTTTTGGTGGTTCGGGCTTCTATAGCCTGTTGGAAAATGTCCGCGAAGTGAAGGTGGACACCCCCTATGGCCAACCCAGCGATGCGGTCTTTTTGGCCGATGTCCAGGGTCGCAAGGTCGCTTTCTTGCCCCGGCATGGTCGTCACCACACCATCCCACCTCACAAGATCAACTACCGCGCCAACGTCTGGGCCATGAGGGCTTTGGGTTGTCAGGCGATCATCAGCCCATGCGCGGCGGGTTCCCTTCAGCTGGAAGTGGCACCGGGGAGCTTTGTGGTCTGCGACCAGTATGTGGATCGGACCAACGCCCGGGCCGATACGTTTTACGATGGGCCGATTGTGACTCACGTCTCGCCCGCTGACCCCTACGACCCGATCCTGCGCCAGCTTGCGATTGAGACCATTCGCGATCACGGGATTGAGGTCCACGAGAAGGGAACGGTTGTGGTCATCAATGGTCCTCGGTTCTCCACCAAGGCCGAGAGCAAGTGGTTCCACGACGCGGGATGGGAAGTCATCAATATGACCCAGTATCCGGAAGCGTATCTGTGCCGTGAGCTTGGTATGGGAGTGGTGAACATTGCTCTGATCACTGACTACGACAGTGGAGTTCATGCGGGGGCCGAGGCGGTTAATGCGACCGATGTGCTTGAAGTGTTCAAGTCGAACTCGGAGAAGATCAAGAAGGTCGTCCTCGATCTCATTGGGCGGTTACCGGCCGATCTTTCGACCGTCATGTCTACGGGGATGCTGCAGTACACCCGTGGCGATGGCCACGCGACGACGGCTGAAGACATTCGCCTCTTTGACGTTTTGGACTAATTCATGATTTCCCTTGCTACTTGGATCGCCTTGTCGGTGCTGACAGGGACTCAACCTCAGGATCCAGCCGTGGCCGACACGGGCAAGATCATCGTGGATGGCAAAACGATCGCCATCCAGACACCCAAGAGTGGACTGAGCCTTTCGGCGGCTGACTACTTGGGCTGGGAGGGCTGGAAGTACGGGTCTGCCGAAGATCGGTCGCTCTCGACTCCTTACCGAGTCTCGGCAGATTCGCCCAACTTGGCCGCGCCAGAAGTCGCGGGGGCGACCGAGTGGCAGGCGAAGTTTATCATCATCACCCGGGCTGACATGCTGACGAGAGACGGGCAGGACCAACCGATCCAGGTCCGTTCCACGTTGGAGGCAACCCAAATGGATGCCTTGATGCAGGCAATCGGCTTGTTGCGGCAGTTGGTCCAGAAGGCGACGGGCGGTCAGGTCGTGCTTCGGCCCGACATCACGATCTTGCGCCAGCCGCTCTACCTGGATGGACCGCTGAGCCTCGCGCCCGAAGGCTCGGGGCAGTGGTTAAGGAACACTCTGATGAACCGGGGTAGTTTTGCGGCGGACGACCGGCGGTTCCGGGGACCCTATCAGAGTTGCTTTGTGCTCCATCCCCTGCGCGACTTCGCCACAACGACTGGGTTCGATGGAGTCCCGACGTCAGTTGTTTCGATCTACGGCAACAGCACCGCTGGGGTCCTGGCGGACGCCCTTTACCAATCCTTTGGCCAGCACGTCGGCTACGCGAGCATCGTGACGGGGAGGGTCCAGTTTGGTGCTGCTTTGGGCACCACACCTTGGCCAGTCTTGGCCAAGCGGGCAAGGCCAACCGATGCCGAGTTACGCGAGCGATCCGGGGCTTCGTACCCGAATCTGGACATGAGTCCCTCGCCGACGAGCCCGAGTTTCCATGTTCCGGGTGTTCAACTTGCCATCGTGGACGATCCGACCCGGGGCAAGGTCCTCGGCTACACCGAACGGTCTCCGCGGCGCGACGGTGGTTTCGCTTTGCCGAGTTCCGGCAGGGGCCAGATCGCGGATATTGCGAAGACGCCTACCTTCCGGTTTTGGGTCAAGACTGATTCGGCGGAGCCTCTCACTTTCCACTTATTTGGGCCGAAGGGCGACGTTTATGCGACCCTTGGGCAGGAGCCGCGCGGCCCTAAGTTTGATCGGAAGATCACCTCGGTGAGCCTGGACGTAAAAATTCCAGCGGGGCGATGGACGAATGTCAGCCTTGACCTTCGTCCATTCGCGGAGACACTGGGCGGGGCGGTACGAGAGATCAACTTTGAGCCAACGCCGCTGGCCCTGAATGGCGAGCGGGTTTCGTCCGGCCCCGTGGAAGTTCAATTCGATGATTTCGAGTTCATTGCGGAAGTCACAACGAACGAGGTTCTGTTACCCGAGGCACTGCCCGAACTGACGCCAGCGAACCTACTCAAGGCAACCGACCCGGTCCGACTGATCCTGATGGAAAACGTCGCGACTCTGAAATCTCCGGCGTTTGAAGAGGTATTGAGCCAGTTGGTCAACGACATCAATGGCCGGGTTGGGGCTTCTGCCGTGCGAGCTTTGGCGGCGAATGGGTCGGAAACGGCTTTGGCGACTTTGCGCCGGGCGGTCCGGGTAGGCAGTACCGAGCTAGAGCGGATGGCGGCGGCCGACGCGCTTGGCAAGACTGGCCAAGAAAAGTATGTCGGAGATCTCGTAGCGCTGCTAGGGTATCCCGGAGTTGGCGCGCGCCGAAGTGCAGTGTTGGCTCTCACCCAGATTCCGGGTCGGCAGTCGCTGATCGTTCGCTCGGCGCTCTTCAATGACGACGACATCTTGGTGCGGTTGGCTGCGATTGAGACGAGCGATCCACGAGAGGACATCCACGTGCGCAAGCTCCTTTGGTCGGCGGTCAATGAGCCGGAGGACTACCTCCGGGCGGCGGCCGGTATCAAGCTGATCCAGGCCACCGATGCCAAGGCGAAGGCCGAAGGTTACAAGGTCGTTCGGGATGAAAGTGCGGGCGCGCGCTGGTGGTTCGCCCGGTCTTTGACCGAGAGCAATTCGGGCAATCGGTCGGCGTTGCTGTTGGCGACGACAGACTCGGACCCCGAAGTGCGGGCGATGGCGCTGACGCGCTTGATCGGTCAGGCGGAGCCGCCGAGCGAAGCTGACCTGGAAGGGGTCTTGGCCGATCCTTACCCGGTCGTTCAATATGCGCTGCTCTCGCTGGCCCGGTCCAAGAAGATCACACTGCCGGCCGAGGTTTTGGAGCGTTTGAAGGGCAGCTTGGACCCTGCAGTCTCGATCGCCGCCAAGGAACTTGGGTCTTGAACCTCGTTTTTGGTTCGGACCATGCGGGCTATGAATTGCGGCGACACTTGGCCGACTGGGCACATGGGCAAGGGCACACGGTTACCGAGGTCGGGTCAGACGGGACTGGTTCCTATGACTACCCGGATGCGGCCGACGCCGGATGCAATCTTTTGCTGCGTGGAGAGGCCGAACTTGTGGTCTTGGTTTGCGGAACGGGGATCGGGATTAGCATCCGGGCGAACCGGCATACGGGGGTCCGGGCAGCACTGTGTACGACCGAACTGATGGCACGAATGGCCCGCCAGCACAACTTTGCCAACGCATTGTGCCTAGGATCGCGTATCTTAGGAACATTGCAGGCGGAAAGCATCCTCCAATCATTTCTAGACACCCCGGAGAGCACCGAGGCCCGGCACCGATTGCGGGTCGATAAGCTGGACCAAGCGTCCGCTGGCAGCCCCCCGAGAAACGAATAAGATGAGCCAAGTAAAGAAGAGTTTTCAGGCCGCGATTGCCATTGGTTTGCTCGCGGGCTCCATCGTCGCTGGTTCGGTCCTCCGGGCCCAACTTGACACCAGTGTTGACCCGTTTCAGGCGCGGGCCGATTCTGCCCTGCGGACGAGTGGGCTCGTCGCTTCCACCACGCAGTCCGTTCCCGAGGCCGACTATTTCTATGAAATGTCACGCCTGTTGAAACGCGAGTATGTGGACGAGATCAAGGACGACCAAAAGCTGGTGAGTGGGGCTGTGCGAGGCATGGTTTCGAGCCTGACGGACACGAAGTCGATTTACATGGACGCAGATGAGTTCACGGCGTTCAAGAATGCGCGCCAGGGGCTATACGAGGGAGTCGGCGTTGACCTTGAGATGGTGATGCCGCCGAAGGCGGCAAAGAAGCCCGCGGGCGATGAGCTAGATCTGGCCGTTGTGACCTTGCCCAAACTAATGGTGACGGCGGTTACGCCCGGCGGCCCAGCGCAGAAGGCTGGCGTTGCCCCAGGGGACATCGTGGTTGCGATCGACAAGCACTGGGTTCTGGATGGCGACTTGATCACAAGGTTCCGCAAAGCTCAGCGCGATTTTCAGGCCAAGAAACTAAGCCTGGCGAAGCTGAACGAGCTTCGAAAGGAAGTCCGGGCCAAGACGGAGCGAAGTCTGATGCCTTTGCGAGCCAAAGAGCGACTATGCCTGGGAAAGACGGGCGCGACCGAAGTGGTCTGGCGACGGGCGGGTGTTGAGCGCACCACCAAACTGGAGAAATCGGTTTCGCGCATGCCCGCGTTTTTCGCGCAAGATAGCGCGATCACGTTGCCGTTTGTGGCCGGAAGCCCGGGAGATTTGGCCAAGGCGGTAGCCGGGAAGACCTCGCTTACGATTGACCTCCGCAACAATGTTTGGGGCGACCTGAAGGCGATGGAGAGTTGCCTTGCGTTGGTAGCTCCCAAGGGCGTTTACGGTCAGATCGTGACGACCAACGGAGCGAAACCCAAGCCGTTTAAGCTGGAGAAGGGCGTTGCTACGGCCCCGCAGATGACCCTGCTGGTGGACCGCTCGACCCGGGGGGCGGCGGAGATTTTTGCTCTCGCCCTTTCTTCACGCGGGCTGGCTAAGCTATCAGGACCTTCGATGGGCGGGGATCGCACCTGGACTAAGGTGATCCAGTTGCCGGATGGTAGCGGATACACCCTCGCGACGGGCGAGTACCGAGCGGATGGAGCTGCAAAATGAAATCACGAAAGACGTTACTTCTCGCCCTCGGCGTGTGCGGTTGCTTTGCCCTCGGCTTTAGCTGGCGCGATATCCAGCGAGGAGAACTTCCTTCTGGGCGCTCGGTGAATAACCTCTTTGGCGTCCAGCGCATGCCGACGGATGCGGCTCCGGATCAGACTTTCAAGCAAAATTTCAACCTAATCCGGTCCGAATACATGCGCCCGGTTAAGTCCGAGGATCTGAAGTATGCGGGCATTGGAGGCATGGTGTCATCCCTTGGTGACCCCCACACGATCTTCATGGTGCCTCGCCAGGCGCAAGCATTCAATGACGAGACCCGGGCGAACTTCTTTGGTGTCGGTGCGCGATTGCAGCCTGACCCCTTAGGTGCCCGGCTGTTCACGGTGTTCGATGATGGTCCGGCATTTCGCGCGGGCCTTCGGGCGGGGATGATCATCACCGCCGTCGACGGCAAATCGGTCGGAGGCACTCCGGTCGACAACATTGTCAGCAAGATCAAGGGGCCGGAAGGCACCTTGGTTCGGCTGACGGTTACCAGCGGCAAGAGTGCAAAGCCAATCACCTTCACCGTTAGGCGGGCTCGCATTCTGGCGCCGACGGTCGAGAACGGCAAGTACTTTGCCGAATCCAAGGTGGGCTACCTCTCTCTCACGCAGTTTTCCGAACCGACTCTTGAGCAGTTTGATCGCGAGCTGACCAAGCTGGAGAAGCGCGAACTTCACGGACTGATCATTGATCTGCGAGGGAATGGCGGCGGACTCTTGGAGACAGCCAAGGACCTTTTGGGTCGTTTTGTCGAGAACAAGGTTGTCGTCAAGATGAAGCTGCGGGACGGCCATGAGGAAGTGGTCAAGACGCCATATGGCACCACGCATGACTTCGACTATCCGGTCGTCGTTCTCATCAATGAGGACTCGGCGAGTGCATCCGAGATCTTCGCGGGCTGCCTTCGGGACTATCGCAAGGCCACTTTGGTGGGCGAGCACTCATACGGCAAGGCGTCGGTGCAGAATGTGTTCCAACTCGTTGACCAGGCTAGTGCGAAGATCACGATTGCCAAATACTTCCTGCCGATGACGGGCGACATCAGCCGCAAGGTCGATGAAGACGGTGTTTATGTGAGCGGCGGGCTGAAGCCAGACGTCGAGGTGGAACTCGACCCGAATGCGGGAGAGATCGTCCCCGGCGACCCGAAGACAGACAACCAACTACGAAAGGCCATCGAAGTCGTGCTCAGCAAGCGCTGAGCACGATTTACTTCGCTTGTCGCCGCTGCGATCGGTAGCGCAGGACAATGGCGATGGAGTTCAGCCCCAGCAGGATGGCGAGCAACACCAAGATGGCCGCGGCGGCCGTTTGGTGGAAAGCCGGCTGGGGGCGTGACGACCAGTCAAATATCTGGATCGGCAGGACGGTGAACTTCGACCGGACGTCGCCGGGCACGAAGGCAATATAGGTGACCGCGCCGATGGTGATCAGAGGTGCGGTTTCGCCGATGGCGCGGGATACCGAAAGGATCACGCCGGTCAGGATTCCCGGAAGCGCGCAGGGAAGCACCTGGCCACGGATCGTTTGCCAGCGCGAGGCGCCAAGCGCGTACGATCCCTCGCGAATGCTGTAGGGTACGGCGCGAAGCGCTTCCTGGGCGACCAAGATCACCATCGGTAGGATCAGCAGCGTCATGGTGAGCGCGCCGGAGATCACGCTGCGCTCCAGGGCGAGCCAGCGGACGAATAGGGCCAAGCCGAGCAAGCCGTAGATGATCGACGGCACGCCCGCGAGGTTGGCGATATTGAGTTGGATGAACTCGGTGAATTTGGTCTTGCGGGAGGTGTATTCCTCCAGGAAGACAGCGGCGGCGACGCCAATCGGAACAGCGATCAGGGTGGTCAGACCGATGACCCAGACGGTGCCCATGATGGCGGCTTTGATGCCCGCTTCTTCTGGCTTACGCGAGGAGAAACTCTGGAAGAAATCGAGGCTCAGCCTGCTTGCGCCATCGTGGACGATGGACCCCAGCAAGATGAGAAGGAGGACGGTCGCGAACAGGATGGCCAAAATGCAAACAAGGCCGAAGATGCGATCCGCTAGCTTTCGTCCGGACGAAATTCCGTTCATTTATACACCTGGCGATATCGCTTGACCAACCGGGCCGCGAGGATGTTGAGCAAGAAGGTCATGACAAAGAGCGTGGCGCCCACCGAGAAGATCGTGAGATAGGCGAGCGTTCCCGCGGGAGTATCGCCCTTGCTGATTTGGACGATGTAGGCGGTCATCGTCTGGATGCTCTTGGTCGGGTCCCATCCCATGTTCGGTGTGGCACCAGCGGCCAAGGTGACGGCCATGGTCTCACCGACGGCTCGCGAGATCGCGAGGATGAAAGCGGCCATTACGCCAGATAAAGCGGCGGGGACGACGATTTTCAGCGTGACTTCGAACTTGGTTGAGCCAAGGGCATAGGCGCCTTCGCGGAGCGCGCGGGGCACGGCGCTGAGCGCATCTTCGCAGAGCGAGGAAACCAAGGGTAGGATCATGACGCCCACGACAATGCAGCCAGACAGGGCGTTGTAGACCTCAAGCTTTGGCATGAACTGGCGGAGGAAGGGCGTGACCGAGAACAGTGCGAAGTAGCCGTAGACGACCGTGGGTATGCCAGCAAGGATCTCCAGGATGGGCTTGAGTATGTTCCGGACATTTGGCTGCGCGTATTCGCTCAGGTAGATCGCGGAAAGCAGCCCCAACGGCAACGCGATCAGAGCTCCGCCGAAGGTGATGAGCAAAGTGCCCGAAATGAGGGGCAAGATGCCGAACTTGGCATCGGCGTAGGTGGGCGACCATTGGGTCCCCGTGAAGAATTCAACAATCGAGATGCGAGGATCGGTAAAAAACTTGATCGCTTCGGAGAAGAGAACGAAAATGATGCCGAACGTCGTGACGATGGAGAGGAGCGCAGATACGAGGCAGATGCCTCGTATAAAGCGCTCCGAGAGTTTGGTGGTTGGAACACCGTCAGGGCCGGAGGCCCGAAGACCGAGAGAAGTGAGCCAGTCGGATTTTCGGACCGCCATATTGTTTACTTGCCCTGTTCGCGGGTCAGGATGTCTTCGATCTTGATGCCAGGCTCAACACCTTTGAACACGGTTCCAACCTTTCCATCTGTCCAGTGCTTCTGGACGACGGTGTAGGTCGTGGCCGGGAGTTCGATGTACTTGGCATCCTTGACGAGCTTGCTACCTTCACCGAGGATGAAGTTCACAAACGCCTTGACCTCGGGTCGGTCAGCTGAGCTCTTCTTCACATAGATGAAGAGCGGGCGCGACAGCGGCTGGTAGGTGTTGTTCATGATGGTCTCGGCGCTTGGCGCGATGGCACCCTTGCCACCATCCACCGGAACGAGCTTCAGCTTGTCGGTGTTTTGCTCGTAGTAAGCAAAGCCAAAGTAGCCAAGCGAACCCTTGTCGCCTGCGATGCCTTGGACAAGAACGTTGGGGTCGGCGCTACCTTGGTAGTCGGTTCGCGAAGCCTTCTTCTTGCCGTTGACGGCTTCGGTGAAGTACTCGAACGTGCCGCTGTCGGTTCCCGGTCCGTAGAGCTTGATCGGCTCGGCGGGGAATCCGGCGCGGACGTCGGCCCAGGTCTTGACCTTGGAGTTTGGCTCCCAAACCTTCTTCAGTTCGGCGATGGTCAGCGAGTCAACCCAGGTGTTCTGGGGGTTGACGACCACGCTCAGACCATCAAAGGCAATCGGGAGTTCGATGAACTCAATTTTGTTCTCGGTGGCCTTGGTGATTTCCTCGGCTTCGATCGGCCGCGAGGCGTTGGCTATATCAATCTCGCCCGCGACGAATTTCTTGAACCCGCCACCGGTGCCGGAGACGCCGATGGTGATCTTTACATCGGGGTTGGCCTTGTTGAACTCTTCGGCCATGGCCTCCAAGATCGGCTGCACGGTGCTGGAGCCGTCAATGGTGATGCTGCCGGCAAGCTTGGCATCGCCAGTCTTGGACTCACCGGTCGCCTCGGTGGTCTTGGTATCCCCACCACCCGAACCACATCCAATGAGAGCCAGGATAGCAAAAGCTGCCACCGCTCCCCAAGTTAGCTGTTTCTTCATCATCGTTACCATTCTCCTGGCCTTCCGGACCTACACCGAAAGTACCGTTTCAGGGTTAAGCCCGTGTTAAGGCCTAGGCTTTGGGACCCCACCCAAAGTGTTACTTCATGGCTGGAAACACCCTTACCGGAGTGCTCAGGCTGAACTCTCGCCCGTTTACTCGGTAACGGAACTCTCCCAGCAACGCGACGTTCTTGCCCCGAGGCAGGCCCACACGCAAGGTCGGGTTGACTTCAAGGGCAGGCGGGGTGGTGCTGGTGATGGCCACTCGTTCCCACTTCGCAGGTCGGAAGTCGAGGGTGTCGCTGGTCACCATCCACACACTTGCGTTCGCCAAAGGCGTCTTGGCCGACTTCAACTGAACAAGCGCGGACCGTTCGCCGTTTTCGTTTTCCTCGTCAAACTTCCAGCTAAGGGCAGGCATGGTGAACTCGCCCGCGAGGCTCCGGGAGAAGGCGATCAGGGTTTCCATCGCCATGTATCGGTTCTCGACCAAGCTATGGCCAACGTTGGGCACCACCTGCGCCCATTTTGGTTGGCGGAGGTCGTCCCAATACTGGCTGAGGGCGTCAACGGCCCAATAGCGATCATTGCCGCCGTTGATGATCATGGTGGGAACCTTGATGGTTGACCGATAGCTGTAGGGATCGATCATTTCGGCGAGGCGCTTGCCGCGCGGGTCCGTTTCGGTCTTCTGTTGCAATCCGCGGCGGGTGTAGTCTTCGATCTGCTCGGAGTATTTGCCCCATGAAGCAAGCTGGTGCTTCATCTGCTTCGTGACGTTCAGGTTGTCGATCACCAGGGGGGCGATGCCATCGACCCGCTTGTCACCAGAGATTCCGACGAACCAGGTGGTCCAACCACGCTTGCTTGCGCCGGTGACCATGAACTTGCGAATAGGGTTCGAAGTCCCCTTAGAGGCTCCTTGGACGGCATCCATCGCGCGGATCGCAGATTTCGCCATGGGGAAGAGCAAGGGCCAGGAAGGGTCGCCGGTTTCGAGGTATTTCTCGAAGGTGTGGGCGATTAGGTCGTCCTCGTTCATGCCCCAGAGTGGCTGGTTGGGGATGTTGTATAGGGCCGCAATGGGCACGCCTGCCATGTTGGCAGCGAGCTGATATTCGGCGGTTTCTTTGGCGTTCGGTTCGCCCCCGGTGATGTGGAGGATGGCCCGGCCCTTGAACTCCAGCTTTGCGGGTTGGAGCACCACAATCGTGTGTTTCCAGGGAATGCCCTGCCAGGTCTGGCTCGTCAGGCTGATGTCCGTCCGCGTCCCTTGCGCTTGGCCCGCGGAGAATGTGAAGCTCGCATCCGGCCGTCGAACGTAGTCGTGAAAGTCCCGAGTGGGGACGTCTTTCCCAAGGCTGGCGACCAATGCGAGCGCGAGTAGCATTCCGTGACGTTACCTGGCAAATCGCCCCATAATGCGAAGTAATGGCACGCGCAGTCGCAGTGGACCTTGGCGCTTCTTCCGGGCGCTTCGCCGTCGGCACCTTGGCCGATGGACGCATTGAGTTTGAAGTTATCGAGCAGATTGCCCACCAGGCGGTGGAGCGGAATGGCCGTTTGGAGTGGGACCTTGAGGCTTTGCTTGGCCTTTGCCAGCGTGCATCGGATTTTGCTGCGACCTTGGGCGAGCCGGTAACCCTGGGTATCGACTCTTGGGGTGTGGATCATGGATTCCTCGACGCCGAGGGAAATCTCATTGATCCCCCCGTTTGCTACCGCGACCTGAGTCATCTGGAGGCGTTCGAGTCTCTTGCTCCCCACCGGGAGCGACTCTATGCACTCACTGGGATCCAGCACCAGCCCTTCAACACGGTCTGCCAGCTTCTCGCCCGGCGAACCGCCGACCCAACTCTGCTGGATCGAGCCAAGGATTGGATGATCCTGCCCGACCTGCTGGGCTATCTCTTGACGGGTGAGCGTCAAAGCGAACTTACCCAGGCCTCCACTGCTCAACTGATGGGCACGGATGGAAAGTGGTCGGCTGAAGTGTTTGATTTGATCGGGTGGCCCACGCCGGAGCGGCAGCCTTCGACTCCCGGCAAACTTGGCTTTCGGGTCCGGGAGAACGTCACTCTGGCCCATGTGGGTAGCCACGACACGGCCTCGGCGGTGGCCGGATTCGGTCCGCTGGCCGATGACCAGCTATTTCTGAATGTGGGGACTTGGTCGCTGGTTGGGTGCCTCCTCGATGCGCCGATGGCGACTAGGGAGGCTGAACTGGCGCAGTTCACGAACGAGCGCGCCTGCGACGGCCGGGTCCGTTTCCTCAAGAACATCCCTGGCTTCTACGTGGTGAATCGTCTGCACGAGGAGCTTGCGGTGGGTGTATCGGTGCCTGAGTGGCTGGCCACCTTGGAGCGACCAGAATCAAGCGTCGATCTCTTGCACCCCGAACTGTATAACCCTGAGTCGATGGTGGAGACAATCGCCTCGCTGGCGGCGAAAGTGCCAGAGAGCACTGCGCAATGGGCCGGTTTGGCCCTGCAGAGCCTGACGGACACCATCGCTCGGACTCCGGCGGAGTTGAGCGCGCTTACGGGACGAACTTTCAGTTCTTTTCGGGTGGGCGGGGGCGGGTCGCAGAGTCCGATCTTCTGTCAGCAGCTTGCCAACGCGTCTGGTCTAGAGGTTATCGCTGGCCCGGCAGAGGCGACCGTTCTGGGCAACTTAGCCGTCCAATTCTTGGCGGCAGGGCACTTTGCCTCGTATGATGAGATGTTGGAAGTGATCGGTCGAAGCACCGATATCCAGACCTATCGTCCGCAATAGAAACAAGCCATGGTGGAACTCTTCGGGTCCAAAGCGCTCCGGGCATCGGCCATCGAAGGCTCACTTTTCCAGCGACCGACCTGGGCGACTTGGGCCGTGGACGCCGCCGAGCAGTGGGCCCAGACGCGAGAGTTTCGTCGTTTCCACAATGGTGGTCTAACGCTTTTCGAGCGACGCCCAGGGCCCTTGATCCAGGAGATCACCATGCAACTGTGCGGCACGACCACCGCACCACGTGCGGTGTTCCAAATCTACGTGAGTCATGCGGGGCTCGCAAATTTGCGGGGAGTTGGCCTTGGTCGGTTGGGTCACGAGTGCACAAGGGTGGCATCGGGGGACCTCGGTGCGATTTTGCAGCCGAACACTTGGGCACTGATCCATCTCGACAAGATGTCGCCGGAGCAACTCCAGGTGTTTCTGGAGCAGTACGTGGGGCCATGGATGGATTGCTGGATGAACCCGCTGAACATGCTTGACACCGTGTTTAGCAACCAGTTTCCCTTGGTGGGTCGCCGGGGGGTGGTGGAATGGATCCTGGTGGAGTTCGGACCGTCGATCGCTGAGCGATACCTGGCCGAAGTTGCGTTGAGCGATGAGGAAGAGCGGCACTTGGTGGCGGATTCCTTGCGCCGGATTGCGCAGCGTGACCGGCGAAACCGGCCCCATGCCCTGGCCGAGCTGATGGATTGCTACGGATTACGGCTCCGAAATGTTTGATTCTTGGCTGCTCGCCGCGTAGAATGCGACGATGACCACTCAACTCGACGTCGCCATCATCGGAGGTGGCCCGGCCGGGAGCACCTGCGGAGGAATGCTCGCCAAATATAATCGCCGCCTGAAGGTCGGGATTCTGGAGCGGGAGAAGTTTCCTCGGGACCACGTCGGCGAGAGTCAGCTTCCGTTTATCTCGACGATCCTGAACGAGCTTGGCGTTTGGGACAAGGTCGAGCAGGCGAATTTCCCGATCAAGATCGGGGCGACTTATCGCTGGGGCACCACCCCAGACCTTTGGGATTTTGAGTTCATACCATCTTCGGAATTTCAGGACACGCTGCGACCGGCCAAGTTCGAGGGTCCACGGCGGAAGACTGCTTTCCAGGTGGATCGGGCGATTTACGACAAGATTTTGCTGGACCATGCGAAGGGTCTGGGTTGTCGGGTCCAGGAAGAGACGGTTGTTCGCGCAGTGGAGCGCGATGGCGACCGGGTCACTGGCTTGGTGCTGGACAATGGCGACCGGGTGGAAGCGCGATACTACGTGGACTGCTCTGGCCATGCCGGGATCATCCGTCGGGCCATGGGCGTCGAGGTTGCAAGCCCAACGACCCTGCAGAACATCGCGATTTGGGATTACTGGCAGAACGCCGAATGGGCCACGAGTATTGGCATTGGCGGCACCCGCGTCCAAGTGATGTCGGTGAGCTACGGCTGGATCTGGTTCATTCCCCTTGGTCCGACGCGGACCTCGGTCGGTTTGATCGTTCCCGCCACCTACTATAAGGAGTGCGGCAAAAAGCCAGCCGAGCTTTATGCCGAGGCGATTGCAGCGGAGCCCCTGATTTCGAGTTTGTTGAAGCAAGCCGAGGCCGAGGGCAAGCTGGCGACCACCAAGGATTGGTCCTTCTTGTCGGATCGCTTGGCGGGAGAAAACTGGTTCTTGGCGGGCGAGAGTGCCGGGTTTGCCGACCCGATTTTGGCGGCGGGGATGACCCTGGCCCATAGCGCAGGACGGGACGTGGCGTACACGATCATGGCTTTGGACCGGAAGGACTACGAGGCCGATTGGCTCCGGAGTCGCTACGACGAGACCCACCGCAAGCGCATTGGCCAGCACATTCGGTTCGCGGACTTTTGGTACACCGCGAACGGCCAGTTCACGGATCTCATCGATTTCACTCGCACCATTGCTGCCGATGCGGGCCTCACCCTGGAGGGCAAGGAGGCTTGGCAGTGGCTTGGCACGGGTGGGTTTATCAATGAAGATTCGGTCAATGCCGGCATCGGGGGCTACAACCTCGCCGCGACCAAGGGCTTGACGGAGGCATTTACAGGCGAGAAGGTGGCGTTCAGCGTTTCGGGCAAGAATGTCTTCCGGCTCGATCTTGAAGGGGCGGAGAAAGGATGGGTCGCTTGGCTTTCGGAGGGGCGCATCAACCGGGCGCGATGCCATCAGAGAGATGGGCGGTCATTGCCGACGATAGGCACTTACCAGTTCTTGCTTAACGTGTTGAAGCAGGGTGATACTTTGGCTTGGCTGGAAGCCGCGACTGGCCAGTACATTCAGCAGTCGAAGATGCCTGAAGGTGCGGGAAGAGCTTTTGGTGCTCGGGTCATTGAGGCATTGGAGGCCATGGTCTCGGACGGCTGGGTCCATGCCTCCACCGATCCGGAACTACCGACCTTACCCTAGCAAGGATTGCACGGTGGATTGGAGGTGCGCCACGACCTCGTCGTTGGTTTGCTCTTTGTTGAAGCGCATGACCTCACCCCACTGAACTTGGACTGGTACCTTCGCTCGGCGGGGGAGGGAGATGCCGTATGGCATGATGGCGTTGGAATTTTGGATCCCGCAGCAGATCGTGCTTACCCCGGCTCGGCGGGCGAGAAGCGCCACTCCAGCTTCAAAGTCGATGAGAACACCATCTTGGGTGAGGCGACCTTCGGGGAAGATGAGCACGACTTCGCCCATGCTCAGCAGTTCCAGGGTTTGACGGATCGCGTGGATATCAGGTTCGCCTCGCCGGACTGGGTAGGCACCATAAAGCCGAATGAGAGGGCCTAGTATGGGCATTTCGAACAGCTCTTGCTTGGCCATGAAGTGCATGGGACGGCGGCATGCCCACTGCACGAGTACGGGATCTAGGTCAGATTGATGGTTTGCGACGATCAATACGCCGCCAGTCTCGGGTATCCGGTAACTTCCGTTAGCCCGAACGGGGCCGAACATGGCAAGAAATGAACTTACCAGCACACGCGAAGCGGGCAGCAAAATCCAACGTTGCCACCAAGCGTGCCGTTTCGATTGTTCCATTCTTACTGACCTTCGCGCCTACCGACCTTCGCGGCGAGTTCCCAAAGCGCCTGTGAGTAAGCTTGGTGCTCAAAACCGAGCACTCTCTTTGCTAACGTTTCGGGGGTGTCTCCAGTTTCAACCCGGCACGATAGCTGAAGCAAGTGTTTCCCCTCATCGTAGGCCTCGTTGACAAGATGAACGGTGCAGCCGCTCTCATGTTCACCCGCCGCGAGCACGGCGGTGTGGACGTGCTCGCCGTACATCCCCTTGCCGCCAAATTTGGGAAGAAGCGAAGGGTGGATGTTAAGCACACGGTCGGGGAACGCAACGAGCACTTCGGCGGGGACCATCCGCATGAAGCCTGCTAGACACAGGAAGTGAAAGCCATCGAGCTGGGCGACCAAGCGGGCGCCGAAGTCCTCGCCGTAGGGCACGACTGCGGTCGCGACACCCAAACCTCGGGCAACTTCGAGCGCGGGCGAGTTGGGAGACGGAGCGATGACGAGGCCCACATCCACGGGTGACTCGGGAAGGCGGGATCGTTCAACCAAGGCGGCCATGTTCGATCCTCGCCCTTTGGGCCCAACCAAAACCGCCACCGGTGTCTTCACTTCGGTGATGATATCCGACCGCGTGAGTTGGTAGTGCGGGAGTATGCTAGCCGCCATGCTGCCAATTGGGATGCTCCTTGCCACCCTCCAAAAGCCGGTGACGCTTGTTCCCGGAACGAGGCTCACCAAGTCGGTTCGAATTGCGCCGGGGGTCTACCGATTGCCAAGCCGGGCGGATCTCTCGCGACCTGCTCTCGTGGTTGAAGGGAACAACCTGACTCTGGATTTCAGTGGCGTGATTTTGGAAGGCACCGATCAGCGGCTCGATCCGGACAAGCGGGTGGGGCTTGGGGTTGAGGTCCGCGGGGCAAACGTCACAATCAAGAACCTCAAGGTGCGTGGTTACAAGGTCGGGCTTATCGCTCGTAACGTGCGCGGTTTACGGATTCTCAGTAGTGATTTTTCTTACAACTGGAAACAGAGGCTCCTGAGTACCCTAGACCAGGAAGATGGGGCGGATTGGATGAGCTACCATCGAAACGAAAAGGATGAGTGGCTGCGATACGGAGCTGGGATTTACCTTAGGAAGTGCGATTCGTTTGAAGTTGCAGGCACCACGATCCGGGGTGGCGCGAATGGCCTGATGCTCATGGAGTGCAACAAGGGAAAGGTCTGGAACAATGACTTTAGCTTCTTGAGTGCCATCGGTTTGGGGATGTATCAATCGAGCGACAACCGGGTGATGCACAACAATATTGACTGGTGCGTTCGCGGATATTCGCACGGTCGTTGGAATCGCGGGCAGGACTCAGCGGGGATTCTGATTTACGAGCAATCGAACCGAAATATCTTTGCTTACAACTCTGTAACGCATGGCGGCGATGGCTTCTTCCTGTGGGCGGGCCAGACGACCATGGATACGGGCAAAGGTGGGTGCAACGACAACCAACTGGTTGGAAATGACTTCAGCCATGCGCCTACCAATGGCATTGAGGCCACTTTCAGTCGCAACGCGATCATCAACAACAAGATTTTTGAATGCTGGCACGGTGTCTGGGGTGGGTACAGCTTCGACACCATGATTGAGGGCAATTTGTTCGGGCATAACGCCGAGTCTATCGCGATAGAACACGGCCAGAGCAACGCAATCAAGGGTAACGCTTTCCGCCGGGAGCTAAACGGCCTTGTGATCTGGATGAATCCGACTCAGGACCCGAATTGGGGCTATCCGAAGAACCGGGACACTCGGAGTATGGGCTATATTGTCCAGAACAATCTCTTTGCTGATTTCAACGGAACCGCTCTTTCGGTGCGGGACACCACCGACTTTTCGGTTCGGGATAACCAGTTCGCCCGTACGAGCCAGCCGCTTCAGTTGAGAGGCGAGAATCCTGGCTTTACCTTCGTCCAAAACCGTGTGTCGGGACTGACCAAAGGCACAATCCCTGAAGGCAACCTTGTCACCAAAGATGCTGCCGTACCAGCTCCTTCCACTATGCAGCCTAGTGGCAACGTTATTCTTGGTCTTGACCCGGACAATGCGGACTATTTGCGGCGTTTCGACACTCCGAACTGGAACCCGATCATCTCCAGTTCACAAGTCCCGCCGATGCGGGGGGGCAAAATACCATTCCTCGCGTCGGGGACATTGCGCGGTCGTCGGTACATCCTGGTGGACCAATGGGGGCCATACGACTTTAAGTCACCCATTCTTTGGCCTCGCCAGTGGCGGGCGGACGGCAGCTTGATCACCGGCAATGAGGAGAGATTCGAGATTCTGGGGCCAAAGGGCACTTGGCGGCTCAAGTCGAAAGTTGGCGTTGAGTCGGTCTCGGCAAGCTCGGGCCAAGTGCCCGGTTGGATCACGATCAAGACACCGGTCGGGAAGCCCGGCCAGACAAAACTTGAGTTGGAATACATCGGGGAAGCGACCACGGACGTAAGCGGGATCGTGACGCCGAAGGGCAAGCCGGTGCGGTTTGGCTTCGAGAAGTTCTCGACCGCGATCGACTGGGACGTCAAGTTCTTCAAGTGGGGACCAGAGTCAGACCCCCGGACAAAGCCGGAGGCGTTTGCCGCAATTGTCGCGGGCGAGCCGATTTTGCGCCGCAAGCTCTCTGCCTTGGCTTACGGCGGGGCCTTCGAGCCTAGCTTGCCGAGCGACCACTTTGCCACCGACGCGGAGGGGACATTTGAGGTTCCAGCGGGGACCTACGTGCTGGATTTCACCACGGACGATGGCCTGCGGGTTTGGCTTGATGGCAAGCCGCTTGTGGAGGATGCCTGGAAGTACCAGGGCCCGACGGTCTACTCGCGCGAAGTGAAGCTGGGCGGAAAGCATCGCATTCGCTTGCAGCATTTCCAGATTGATGGCTACGCGACCCTTCAAGTTCGCATCCGCCGAAAGTAGGTCGTCCGGTACAATGCCAAAGCAATGAAAGCCCTCCATTATCTGACCGTGCAGGATCTCCTTTGGATCAACCTTCAGGTTCTGAACAAGGTGCGGGGCTATCAGTTTGCGCGTCTCGAAGAAGCGACGTTCTACCAGTATGCCTACGGCGAGAGCAGCAATTTGCTGCCCCAAGCGGCGCGCTTCTTTCCCGGTTTCGTACGGCTCAAGCCGTTCGAGGTTGGCAACGAAGCGACCACTTTCGTGGCGGGCCTTGCATTCCTGACCATCAACGGCCAGCATCTGAAGCTCAAGGACTCCGAGGGTGTTGAGTGGTTCGACCACGCGATCCAGACGGTGCTCGCTCTGAAGACCATCGAAGGCATTGCCCAGCCTGACGAGCACGCCCATCACAGCCAGCAGGGACCGAATATCCGCGCTGCCATCCGCGCCGTGATCGATGCCTATCCTCAGACCGTGGCGGCTCTGGTCGCCCGAAGTGCCGCCGTCGCCTAGCCCAGTTTGGGATTTTCCCCGTCTCATGTTATAATTCCCTTGCGTTGAGATAAGGCTCAACGGCATCGGGTGCTGTGTTGCCCCCTGCCGGCGGATCCTCGACGAAACGAGGGCGCAGCCGCAATCATTGCGTCAGCCACCCTCGCCGAGGAGGAACGCAAATATGTCAACGCTTGTGATTGTCGGCGCCCAGTGGGGCGATGAGGCCAAAGGCAAACTCGTCGATGTTTTGGGAGGCCAGGCCAAGATGGTCGTGCGCTTCGCCGGTGGCAACAACGCGGGTCACACCGTCATCGCGGGTGGAGAGGAGTTCAAGTTCCACCTGATCCCGGCGGGCATTCTGCACCCCGGAACGCAGGCCGTTCTTGGCGGCGGCATGGTCGTTTGCCCAAAGGGGCTCCTGGAAGAACTGGACCGTACGCGCAAGCAGCGGGCTGAGCTGGGCGAACTCCTGATCTCCCCGGCTGCACACGTGGTTTTCCCCTACCACCGCATGCTCGATTCCTTGGAAGAAGAGGCGCGCGGCGAGAACAAAATTGGCACGACCTCGCGGGGTATTGGACCGGCTTACCAAGACAAAGTCGCCCGAATCGGTATCCGTATGGGCGAATTTGTCGACGCCAACCGGTTCCCGGTCCGCTTGCGACAAGTGGTCGATGTGAAGAACCGTCTTTTGGCGATGTTTGGCCGTGATCCGCTCGACTTTGAGGCGATGCTGGATGAATACAGCGCCTATGCGGATCGCCTTAGGCCGTTCGTTCAGGATACGGACGTGCTGGTTCAGGACGCGGTCTTGCGCGGAGACCGAGTACTCTTCGAGGGGGCCCAGGGTACTTTCCTTGACCTCGATGGCGGCACATATCCGTATGTGACGTCTTCCCATCCGCTTGCGGGCGGCGCTTGCCTTGGGACCGGAATTGGTCCGCGCGCGATTGATTCGGTCCTTGGCGTTTGCAAGGCCTACACGACTCGTGTAGGCGGCGGGCCGTTTCCGACCGAGTTGGCGGACGAGACAGGCGACAAGATCCGCGAGGTCGGAAGGGAATACGGAACGACCACCGGACGCGGACGGCGATGCGGGTGGCAAGACCTGGTTTTGCTTCGCCATTCGTGCCGGGTGAACTCGCTCAGCGGCCTCGTTGTGACCCGACTCGATGTGCTTTCAGGCTTCCCCGAAGTGAAGGCGGCGGTCGCCTACGAGCTGGGAGGAAGGGAAGTGGAGCACGTGCCCACGGATACCCAGACCTTTGGTGAGGCGAAGCCGGTTTACGCGACGTTCCCGGGTTGGGATGGAAACCTACGCACTTGCCGCAAGATTTCAGATCTGCCCGAAACCGCCCGCAGCTACCTCGATTTCATCGAGGCCTACACGGGCACGCCGGTGGCGATCGTCAGCATTGGGCCGGATCGCGAGGAGACGATTATCGTCCGTCCCGAACTCATCTGGGGCTAACCGGCCCCAGAGGCCATAATGAAGTCATTATGATGCCCACGCAAACGTACTCCGGCAAGAAGGTCGTGATTTGGTTTCTGGTGGGCGCGGTCGTGTTCACCATCATCGGCATGGCCGGGACTTGGATGATCGGCCAGGCCACGACGCCCTTCTTCCGGAAAATGCAGCAGGACCGCGAGCGGGCGGCGGGCACGAAGAACCAGCGCCTCGATGTTCCGTCCACCCCACGTTAGGGATACCTCGAAACTTGATGTATGATGAATGCCGTGGCATTCAGAGTTGACATCGAGACCATGGTTCTAGCCGTGTTGGAGCGTGATGAGCTTCACGGCTACGAAATCTCCCGGCGGATTCGCGAGCGGAGCAGCAAGGTGCTATCCGTAGGGGAGGGGATGCTGTATCCCGCCCTGCACAAGCTGGAGCAAGAGAACCTTGTGGCTTCGCAATGGATTCCTCAGGAGGGCCGACCTGCGAAGAAGGTCTATCGCCTGACCCCGGAGGGCACCAAGGCTTTGGCGGAAAAGTACAAGGCCTGGCAGACCTTTGCCCAAGGCGTTGGCGCGGTTCTGAGACCAGCGGGGGCCGAGAATGCATAGCCAGCGCCAGCACTTCTTGGATCAAATCCAGCGGTTCGGCGAAAAGCGACTGGAGCGCGAGGAACTGACCGGCCTTCATCAGGAGCTTGCCGGGCACCTCGACGCCGCAATTCAGGCGCGGATGGAACTGGGCGCGAGCCCGATCGAAGCCGAAGTCGCCGCGGTGCAAGCAATGGGTTCACCACGTCGGATTGTCGAACGTTTGGCCACAGTGACTCAGCCATCGAAGAAGCGGTGGTCAGTCGCTTACCTGCTGCTTGCGGGCCTAGGAGCGCCGATCGCTTTTGCGCTCAGCCAGATCGCAATGTACAGCATTGTCGAGACTCAATCCCCCTCGATCAACCCGTTTCTGTGGTCCTACTACGCGATGCTGTTGTGCCTCGGGAGTTTGCTCGTCGTTGGTTGGCGCGAGCGGAAGCCCGCGTTTGCCACCGCGATCCTCTCGTTTGTGCCCTGCACCTTGATCGTCGCCTTTGCCTTTGCGGGTGTTTTCTTCTGGCAGCCAGCAACTTCGATGCCCGCGGACCTGAGTAAGGAGTTTGGAGACCTGCAAACGAAGGTGATAAGCGGCGAAGCTGCCAAGAGGGCGATTGAGACTTTCGAGGCCTCCGCTGCCGAGTTCGAGCGGGGAGAAAGCAATCGCATCACCGTGTCCGATTCGCTTACGACGTCCATGCGGGACTATGACCGACGGGAGCAGGGTACGGCGTTCATCGCCAACTACCGGGCGGTCAAGGTTCCTCGGCTCCAGCAACGCGTGGCCGAGCTCGGGCCTGCCCGCCAAAGCCTGCATGCTTACGTGCAGGCCAACCGGCTTTTGGTCGTGGGGGCAACAATCCCGCCCGCGATCAACCTTACCTGGCAGCTTTGCGCGATTGGGTTCGGCCTCAATCTCTTCGGAACCGCTTTGCGGTTCCTTTGGGATAAGCAGGTCGAGCGCTTACGCCGCAGGATGCGGCCGCGGACTTGATCAGCGGACCTGTGAGCCTTCAGGCGCCTCGCGGTCCGGCTGGAGCAGGATCGCGTTGCCGTCGGCGTCGACTGCGGCGAGGAGCATTCCCTGGCTTTCCGTTCCACGCAGGCGCGCTGGTTTCAGGTTTGCCACCACGATCACTTGCCGCCCTATGAGGTCGATTGGGTCGTAGGCTTTGCGGATTCCGGCGACAATCTGGCGCTTTTCTTCACCAATCACGACTTGGAGTTTCAGGAGTTTGTCGGATCCTTCCAGCGGCTCGGCTTCCAAGACGCGACCGACCTTCAGTTGGACTTTCATGAAGTCATCGATGCTGATCTCGGTAACGACGTTCTCGGGGGCGGGCTTGGCGGCGGGTTTGGGTGGTGCAGTGGGTTCCACGGGTTTGGGGGTTTCCTTCTTGGTGAGGTCGAGGCGAGGGAAGATGGGCTGGGGAGTTTGGAGGGCGATCCCGGCGGGCAGCGAGGCGACGGTCCCGATTGCTTCCCAACTCGTGGTTGGATCGGTGCCGAGCTGACGGGCAATGGCGTCGGCCGTCGTTGGCAGTGTCGGCCGGATCATGCCCTCAGCGGCGCGCATGCAGAGCAGCATGGAGCGAAGGACATTGGCGACGGCGGGGTCGCCCGCCTTGGCGAGAGCCCAGGGCGCCCGGGTGTCGATGTACTTATTCAGGAACCGGACGACGCTCATGGCGGCATCGACGGCCCGGCTGATCTGGTAATCGTCCATGGCCGCCTCGTAGGCGGATTTGGCCCGGGCGATGGCTTCGAGGGCTTCGGTCTCCGGGTCGGCATCGGGCACCACGCCTCCGACGAACTTCTGGGCCATGGCGAGCGTTCGGTTAAGCGCGTTGCCGAGGTCGTTGGCGAGGTCGGTGTTGAACCTTAGGTCGAAGTCTTCGTAGGTGAACTGCGAGTCGTTCTCGAGCGACATGGTCGCAGTGAGGTAGTGCCGGACAGCATCGACGGCTAGATTGCGGTCAATGCCTGCCCGTTCGGCCAGCTCATCGGCCAGTTCGATGGGGCGGATCACGTTACCCTTGGATTTCGAGATCTTCTCGCCCGCGAGCAAAACCCAGCCGTGGGCCACGACCGTATCGAAGAGGGGCAGGCCTACGGCCATCAGCATTGCGGGCCAGAGCGTGGCGTGGAAGCGAGTGAGGATGTCTTTGCCGACCCACTGGACTCGCGCAGGCCATTTGTCTTCCCAGCCTTCGTTTGGCCAGCCGGTGGCGGTGATGTAGTTGATCACGGCATCAAACCAGACGTAGATCACGAGGTCTTCGCGGCCCGGGACGGGGATGCCCCAACCGGGATTTTTTCGCGTGATGCAGACATCGCGGAGTCCCTGGCGGATGAAGCTCAGGACCTCATTGCGTCGGTTCTCGGGTCGGATGAAGCCGGGGTTGTTTTCGATGTGGGCGAGAATCTGGTCTTGGAAGGCAGTGAGGCGGAAGAAGTAGTTCTCTTCAGTTACCCAGCGGACTTCGTTGCCATCGGGGCTTTTGCCGTCAACCAGGTCCTCCTCGCGGAAGAAGGTCTCGGTCGAGACGTCGTACCATCCCTCGTAGGTGCCCATGTACACGTGGCCGCTGGCTTCGAGGCGCCGGAATAGCTCTTGGCACGCCTCGAGGTGCTGCGGCTCGGTGGTGCGTACGAAGACGTCGTACGAGATCTGCATCTGGTCGAAAATCGTGCGGAACCGATCGGCAATTTCGGCGACAAATTCGAGGGGGTCGCGGCCATTTGCCTCGGCGGCCTCTTTGATCTTGAGGCCGTTTTCATCGGTGCCAACCTGGAAGAACACATCCTCGCCCCGCATTCGGAGGTAGCGCGCGGTGACGTCGCCCGATAGATCGGTGAGGATGTTCCCAATGTGCGGAACGGAGTTCACGTAAGGGATGGCCGTGCAAACGGTCGTTTTCTTTGGCATCGAGGCCATCAGTGTACCGAGCGCGTTCGGCTATATGAGGTAGGTCAGGAAAGGTACGATTGAGGGTGATGCAGAAGCCGGTTGTGATTGTTGGCGGCGGCCTCGCGGGCCTCGCGTGTGCTCGGGCGCTCCAGGATGCGGGGGTTCCTTTCCTTCTGTTTGAGGCGACCGACCGAGTCGGTGGTCGTGTCAAGACGGATGTGGTCGAAGGTTTCCGCCTCGACCGAGGATTTCAGGTTCACTTCTCGGCTTACCCGTATGCAGGCAAGGTCCTGGATGAGAAGGCGCTCAAGTTCCGTAAGTTTGAGGCCGGGGCGATGATCTACCACGATGGCAAGCTGAACAAGCTCCAGCAGCCGACGAGCCTGGGGGGCATGATCGAGATGGTCCGCAGCCCGTTCCTAAGCCTGTTCGACAAGCTAAAGCTGCGCAGATGGAACACCGAAGTTGAGGGAATGTCGGTGGCAATGATCCGCGGGCTGCGCGAAATCACGGCGGAGAAGCACCTGCGCAACCTTGGTTTCAGCGATGATTTTCTCGATCGATTTGCCCGGCCGTTTTTCGGCGGGGTCTTCCTTGATCGATCATTGCAGGTTTCTAAGCGCCAGTTCACGTTTGTCTGGAAGATGCTGGTGGACGGCGACACGGTGCTCCCCGAGCTCGGCATGGAGGAGATCCCCAAGCAATTGGCGGCGGACCTGCCGCAATACTTGGTCCGCGAGTACTCGCGCGTTGAAGAGATTTTGAAGGATTCTGCCGGTCGCGCTTCGGGAGTCCGGCTGGATACCAACGAGGTTTTTGAGGCTTCGGCCGTGATCGTCGCCACGGATTCGCATTCGGCCGCCGAGCTGACCGGGATTCCGACGCCGATCGAAGGCAAGCACTCCATCTGCCTGTATTTCGAGACGGCGACGCCGTGTGTGGATGGCGGAGCGTTCTTGGTGCTGAACGGCACGGGTCAGGGCATCGTGAACGAAGTTGCGCCGTTGTCTTCGGTTTCATCAGCTTATGCGCCCGCAAACAAGCACCTTTGCTCGGTGACGATCCTGGGCGAGCACTCTGAGTCGGACGAAGAGCTGGCCGAGATCGCCAAGAAGGAACTCACGGAGTGGTTCCCAACCAAAGGCGTCTACATGTGGCGGTTTATCCGCGCCTACCGAATTCGAAACGCACAGATGACCCAGGAGCCTGGCTTCGGCACGAAGTTGCCGAAGATTGAGACCGATGTCCCTGGCCTTTTCCTTGCCGGTGAATTCACGACGAACAGCTCGCTCGATGGTGCCATCGAATCGGGCCTGAAGGCAGCGGGCAAAGTGATCGCTGGACTCCCTGAATTGACGGCGGTTTCCTAGTGCGAGTGGCCGTCGTTGGGGCGGGTATCGCCGGTCTGGCGGCGGGGCGCGAACTCAAGCTGGCGGGCCTGAAGCCGGTCTTGTTTGAGAAAAGCCGCTCGCCCGGTGGGCGGGTGGCGACTCGGAGGAAGGACGGTTTCGTTTGGGATACTGGGGCGACCAGCATTGCCCCCCGGGGAGGCGACCTTCTGAAGTTCCTCTTCGATGCGTCGGATTCCGAACTGGTGGAGATCACGCGCCCGATCTACGTCCACGAGGGTTTGCGGCCATCGCCGGGAGATCCGAGTCGGGCGGCCCTGCGGCGGATCGTCTTTCGATCCGGCATCAACCGACTCGGCAAGCTTTTGGGCCAAGGGCTGGATATTCGGTACGAGACCACTATCCAAGCGTTGTCGTACCGCGGCGAATCATATTGGCTTGATGACACGCCCTTTGATGCGGTCATCTTGACGCCGCCGGTGCCTCAGGTTTCGACCCTGCTTTGGGGCTTGGATGTCAGTCGGCCTCTGGCTCAGGCTCAATTTCGATGCTGCCTCAGCGTCTTGCTTGGGTTCAAAGATCCCCTCGATGACTTGCCCTATTGGGCGTTGCTCGACCCGAGCGCGAGTCACCCCATGCAATGGCTGAGTGTCGAATCGATCAAATCGCCGGGCCGGGCACCAGCAGGAGCAACTTCGATTGTGGTTCAGCTAAGCCCGAGTTACAGCTTCGAGCACTACGCGACGCAGGAATCGAAGGTCATCGCCGACGCAGTGCATTACGTCAAGGAACTCTACCGAGGGCGTCTCGGCGACCCGGTGGTGAGTGACCTGAAGCGTTGGAAGTACTCACAACCGACGGCGAGGGCAGACTTTGCTTCGGTGAACCCGCCGGGGTCGCGCGTGCTCATCGCCGGTGACGGCGTGATGGGTTCGCGCGTCGAAGATGCGTTCGAGAGCGGCGTTTTGGCCGCTCGGCAACTCTTGGAAAAGCTATGAATAGATCGCTCCTTTCGGTCGTGTTCGTTGGCATGGCCATGCTTGGTTTTGGCCAGATTCGAATGGATGTGAGCCAAAACGGCAAGTCACTTGGCAAGCTCTACCTCACTGAGAAGCTGAGCGCGACGGGCAAGACGGTGGACATGCGCCTGGAACTCAAAGGGCCATCAGGCGAGGTTGAGATCCGCCAGTCTTCGACATTTGAGCGCTCGGGTGCACCCATTCGCAAGCTGAAAGACACGCTACTGAAGCCCAAGACGCGCCTTCAAGTGGTGGTGAGTTTCACGGCGGGCAAGGCGAACGTGGTTCTGGACGAGAGCGGCCGACGCAGCACCAAGGAGATCCCGCTCGCCAAGGGCGCAACGGCGCAAGACGCGAGCGAGTTCTGGTTTCGGCCCGTCGCCCCAAAGGTTGGGGCGGTCGTGAAGTGCGTTACCTTCGATTTGGATCGGCTCACCTGGGTGGAACTGAGCACTTCGTATTTAGGGAAGGTTAAGGTTGAGGTCCGGGGCGTGCAAAGGGACCTCCATCGTGTGGTAGCTGTTCAGAGCGGACGAACGGTGGAGACTTTGCTTGACGACAAAGGCGACCCAGTTCGTATCGTGGACGGCGCGATCCGCGTCGAGCGAGAAAACTGACATGCTGACCCTCATCGCCTCCCTCGTTCTCGGACCCCAAACTTGGCTGCCTCGCGCTCACTCGCACAACGACTACGAGCAGTCGCGTCCGCTTTCGCTTGCGCTTGAAAGTGGGCTTGGATCAATTGAGGCAGACATCTTCTTGATCGATGGCGAGCTTCGGGTTGCGCACGACCGAAAGGATACGCAGCCGGGCCGCACACTGCAGACGCTGTATCTCGACCCACTCCAGGCTCGGGCCAAGGCGAACAGGGGTTGGATTTATGGTCGAGGGCAGTCGCTAACGCTCCTGGTGGATATCAAGGAAGATGGAGAAGCGGTCTACCGCCAACTTCGAAAGGACTTGCTGCCTTACCGGTCGTTGTTGACTGAGTTCAATAATGGCAAGGTCAAGGAGCGGGCGGTTACGGTGATCCTCTCTGGCGACCGACCGATTGAGACCTTGAAGGGCGAAGCCCAGCGGTATGCCTTCATCGATGGCCGGTTGGATGACCTGGGCAAAGGAATTCCGGCGAGTCTGATCCCGCTGATCAGCGACTCATACGTCGATAAATTCTTCCGGCTGAAGTCGCTCGACGAGATTCGACCCAAGGTTCGGGCGTTCGCGGAGGCTTGCCATAAGGAAGGGAAGCGGTTACGGTTCTGGGCCACGCCCGACACTGACAAGGTTCGGGAGATGCTCTGGGATGAGAGCGTGGACCTTTTGGGTACCGACCACCCGGCCGAGATGTCCGCTTGGATGCGAGCTAGACCAAAGGGTTAAAGGCCGTCCTAGCCTAAGCTCCCGCCACTCCTTTGGCAAGATAGAGACGAGAGCCTGAGGCGAAAAGCCTCAGACTTCGATCTGCATGCCATCAAAACCTGGTTCGATGCCGTGTTTGGCCAATTCGACCTCAAGCTCGCCGTGGGTGGCTTCGCCTTCGTGGGAGTGGTGGGTGGTGATGACTCGCGAACCGGGGCGGAGCACGCCGAACTGTCGCATCCAAGAAACCATCTGGACGCACTGGGCGATATCGAGGTGGCCGGGATAGGCCGTCTTCTTGAAGCCCTCGGTGCACTCGATCACGAGCGTGTCGATGCGCTGGGTTTTCAGGAATTTGAACGTGTGCTCGGGGTAGATGCCGGTGTCGGTGGCATAGAGCAGCCGTCGGCCATCGCGCTCGACGATGTAGTTCAGCGACTCCTCATCTTCCTTGTGGTTTGCTTCGATGGGCGTGATCAGGTAGTCGCCGAGGACGAAGGTCTGTTCGCAGTGCACGGCGTGGACTTCGAGGGGCCAGTCCGGATACTTTTCCCAGATTCGGGCGCTCACTTGGGGGTTGGCGTAGATGGCAAACGGGGCGATCTCGTCATCCACGAAGGGGAACATGCAGTACTGCAGTTCGTTCACGGCGAAGTGGTCGTCATGGCCGTGGGTGAACATGACGGCCGAGAGATCTCGGGCGCGCAAGCCCTCGCGGGCGAACTGATGCCAGGTGTCGGGTCCGAAGTCTAGGAGGATGTGGTCGTCAATGATCGCACTCGACCGGGATCGCACATCTTTGCCGCCCAGGGTACGCGCGACTTCGCACACGCGGTTGCTGGCAAACATGCCGGGGATACCGTCGGCGGCTCCCGTGCCCAATAGTCGAAGATTCATAGCTGTTAGAAGTCCCCCAGGCTCCAAATCGCCAAGCCACTCAGGACTTTTGGATAGTAATAGGTGCTCTTTTGGGGCATTTTCTCGCCGCCCAGGGCGATCACACGCATGTCGTCCACGCTTGGCGGGTTCATCAGGAAGGCCACTGCCCCTTGGTGGTGGACGGCCTCTTCGGCATCCCGAGTGTAGGAGATCAGGTCGTAACCTTCGATTCCGAGCAGATTTTCGAGGATGACGGAATGGAGCAGGGTGACGTCCAGGGCCTTTAGCTCGGCACTGGCGTCGCCGGGGACGAGGGCAAGAAGAGCATCCACGCTCTTCGGCGTGATCACGAAGCCGTTTGCTCCGGGCAAGGCGACACCGAAGGCGTGGATGCCCAGGGCTTCGATTCGTGCCATCAGGTCGGAATTCGGAGTCTCATGGAGGTCGAACTGGGCGGCAAGTCGCTCGCGCAGTTCATCCTCGGTGAAGGGAAGTTTGGCGAGGACGCGGTGGGTGGGCAGGAGGACGAGGCCAGGGTCGGCCATCGAGCTGAAGGCCATCATCAGGAAGTCTTCCGCGACCAACTCCTCGCGCGGGCCCAAGGCCTCGCGGAATGCGCAGGCAGTTTCGTATCTGTGGTGGCCGTCGGCGATCCACACCTTCTTGTCGCTCAATCCCGCGAGGAGGGCGGCGATGGCGCTCTCATCCACGATGGGTTCGAGGACGTGGTGGACTCCATCGGCAAACACTTCGACTCGGTCGGATGAGGGAGCGGCCAAAAGCGTGTTAAGCACCGCGCTGTCGGGGTCTTCGTAGAGGCCGAAAATGCACTCCAGGTGAGCGCGGGTGGCTTCCAGGATCCGGAGGCGGTCCTCTTTGTGCTTGGGAAAGGTCTGCTCGTGGGGCAGGACGACCCCGTTGGCGTAGGGCTCGGTTTTCAGCAGGGCAATGAATGATGTCCGGACCAGAGCCTCAGGCGTACCGGGGATGTGAAAGGTTTGGATGTAGCGGTAGAGGGCGGGCTGGGCTTCAAGTTGAAGAGCGCCATCGCGACGCCATTCGGCGAGCCGAGCGGCACTGCGGGCGTACTTGATGTACTTGCTTCGGTCGCCTGGCTCTTGCTCGGGCAGGGTCAACCAGACCGTGTTGTGAGCCGATTTGGCCGCGAACTCATCGCGCTGGGCGGGGGTTAGGACGTCGTAGGGAGGAGCGACGAGGTCTTCGAGCGGCCCAAGACTGCTGCTAAATCGAAGCCCCTGGAAGGGCCTAAGTACCGCCATAGGTTGGAGTCTACCAAACTCGCTTTGGGACGGTAGGACCGCGAGAAGTGTCTATGTTTCTTTGGGAATGGGACCTTCCGCCCAAATATATGCGTGGAAGGCATTGACAACCCCCGAGAGGTGTGGTGTAATAAATGCGTTCGCAATTGTTGCGACCGCAATGAAATCGGACAAGAGTCCGGTGCCGTGGAGAGAGAAAGATGAAAACAGGACGAATTGCTTCCGCACTATTCCTCGTGGCCAGTTTGGCCGTTGCTAACGCCCAGACCGTTTCCTTCAAGGTCGGGGGTTCGCGAGCCCAGCAATTGGCGACCGTCGAGAGCGTCACCGATTTCGAAACCTTTACGGGCAGGACCGACAAGGTCACCGGTTCGATCCAGTTCGATCCCAAGGCGAAGAAAGGTTCTGGCCGTATTGTCATTGACGTGGCCAGCATCGGCACCGGCATTGATCTTCGCGACGATCACATGCGCAGTCCGGGCTGGCTGGACGCTGCGAAGCATCCTGAGATCACCTTCGAGGTGAAGAATTCGAAGAACAAGGGCGGCGATAAGTATGAGGTCACTGGCCTCCTGACGCTCAAGGGCATCACCAAGGAGATCAAGACCCAGGTTGTTGTCAAGCACCTGAAGGAAAGCGATGTCACCCGCAAGGCTGGCTTCAAGGGCGATGTTCTCCAGGTTCGCGGAACGTTCCCGATCAAGCTGGCTGATCACGGCATCGTCATTTCGGGTCCCGCCCAGGGCAAGGTTGGCGAAGTTGTGAACGCGACCATTTCGGTCTATGCGCAGTCGGGCTCGTGAAGGGCGGGATCACGAAGATTGCCCAGAAGGTCGTGCTCGCCATGACGATCCTTGCGGTCGTCGTGGCGGTCGCCACCTTTCCCGTCGAAAATGGGTACGCAGCGCGGTCGGTCATGGCGCAGCGGATTTTGCCTTCCGCCAACGCGTCGCTATTCGGCGATGTGGGTGAGAAGGTGGGTTCGCCCCAGCGGCTGATCATCGACGACCAGGCTGCCTTCATCGCGGGAAATGGCGAGGAAGGCGTTCGATTGGTCAATGAAACCTACTTGCGGGCAAAGGGAATCTACCCACTGCAGATGCAAACGGTGTCTTTCGTGGCCGGGAACACGCGTGCCGTGGCAGCCCTGTTTGCGGTGATCTTTGGCGCGATTTTCGTTTATCAAGAATCGCGTCGTCGGCGGTCCTAAAGGCCAGACAAGAACCGACCTCCCTCACTCCTTGGAAGTGTGGGGAGGTCGGTAGGGATCCGATCCAGGCTTACTTGCCCATGCCGCGGAGGTTGGCCAAGCACTTGGCGACGGCGTCGAGTGCATCGCCTTCTTCTTCATGCTCGACCACGTACCACTCGGTGCCTGCGACGGATTCGCAGACTTCGAAGACTCGCGCCCAAGGCACGTCGCCCTCACCGATGATGGCACCATGGCCGCCTGCCCACTCCTTGAGATGGACGCTGGCACCCTTGCCGGGGAAGTCGAGGATCGGCTGGACGGGGTCCGCGCCACCCTGCATGCCGTTGGCCGTGTCGTATTGCATGATGAAGCTGGCCGGGGTGTTGGCTCCGAGGTAATGCCAAGCGGTGCCGCCGTCCGGAAGTTCGTGCATGTCATCGCCATGGGCATGAAAGCCAAGTCGCATTCCGTGGGCCGCGAGCTTTTCGCAGAGCTCGGTCAGCTTGGCGCTGGTAGCGAGGCAGTTTTCCTTCGAATCGCGCATTTCCTTAGGGATCCAGGGGATCACGTACCATGGGCAACCGATGGTCAGGTGGAACTCGACGGCCGGAAGGAAGGTTTCGGGATCGAGCAGCGCATCGATGCGAGAGTGGCACGAAGGAACGGCGAGGCCGTTGTCGTCGAGGACCTTCTTGATATCGGCGGCGGCTTTGCCATGGAATCCGGCGAACTCGACACCGTCGTAGCCCATTTTGGCGGTCTTCTCAAGAACACCGAAAAGGTCGGCGGCGGCTTCGTTGCGGACGGAATAGAGCTCAAGTGCGATTGGAAGCTTCTTTGCTGACATATCGCTCCAGGTTTACCCGGACCTTCGCACCTCGTGTTGGACCCAGCGAATGGCGCACATTCAATTTTTGTGATCTGCCGCACAGAAATTGGCGGAACGAAAGCCTGGCAAAGGCGTCTTTGAACGATTCGTAGTGATGATCTCGTCAAGAGTGTGGAAAGACGAGGCGTTACCCCCTTCAACTTCCTGGCCTGATCGGCTAGAATGGGAACGTCACGGCTGTATGTTGCCCGGGAAAATATAATGGCGTTGCCCCGAAAGTCCATGGTCCAGTTCTTGCTTGAGAAGGGGTTTCTCACGCAAGAGCAATTGAGCGAAGCCCAGAAGGTCGCCACCCAAACGGGTGAGAAAGACCTCGGTCGCATTTTCACCCAACTCGGTTTTGTTGGCGAGCGAGAAGTTCTCCAAGCCAAAGCCGCCGAGTTGGGCTATGGATTTGTGGACCTCGACCGCATCCAGATCGAATCGAGCGCACTGAACGTGGTGAACGAGCGCATAGTGAAGAACCACGGTGTGATCCCGGTCAAGAAGGATGGCACGACTCTTTGGGTCGCCACCTCCAATCCGAGCAACATCGTCGCCCTCGATGACGTGAAGCTATCGTCGGGATGCCGCGTTATCCCCGTGTTCGCGGTCCAAGGGGCGATCGAAGACGCGATCAAAAAGTATTACACGAGCGAGTCGATTGCTTCGGCTCCGAGCGCAGCAGCTGCGCCCCAGGCGCCGGCGGCGGCTCCCCAGAATTTTAACAACGACCTGCGAAGTGCCATTGCGGCGGCGGGCGTTCAGCGCGGAGTTGAGGATCTCGAAGATGCGAGCGCGGCGGAAGCCGAGCGCATGGCCGAGCAAGCTCCGATCATCAAGCTGGCCAATGCTCTCATCCAGCAAGCCATTCTCGACCGAGCTTCGGACATCCACGTGGAACCCCAGCAGCGCGCGGTCCGCGTTCGCTACCGTGTTGACGGTGTTCTGATCGAGGCCATGACGATTCCGCGAAACTTGATGGCGCCGCTGATCAGCCGCCTCAAGATCATGGCGGACATGAACATTGCCGAGCGCCGTGTTCCTCAGGACGGACGAATTGAAGTCAAGAGCGGCGCGAAGGAATTCGACCTTCGTGTTAGCTCTATCCCCACGCCTTGGGGCGAGAAGATCGTTATGCGTCTTCTTGACAAGACGTCGGTTATGATCGGTCTTGGCAAGCTCGGATTTTTGGAAGAGAACCAGCTGATCATCGAGGAAATCGTCAGCCAGCCGAACGGTATGTTCCTCTGCACGGGCCCCACGGGTTCGGGCAAGACAACGACGCAGTACTCGGTTCTGAACCGGCTCAACACGGTCGGCGTGAACATCATCACGGTCGAAGACCCGATTGAGTACCAGCTTCAAGGTATCGCTCAGGTGCAGGTAAACCGAAAGGCGGGTCTGACCTTCGCTACTGGCCTCCGCGCCTTCCTTCGTCAAGACCCCGACATCATCATGGTCGGCGAGATGCGCGACCTTGAAACGGCAGAAATCGCCATTGAAGCGTCGCTCACGGGACACTTGGTCTTGTCCACGCTTCACACCAACGATGCGCCTTCTACTGCGATTCGTATGATCGACATGGGCGTCGAGCCGTACCTGATCGCGGCCACGGTTATTGGCGTTCTTGCTCAGCGACTGGCCCGAAAGATCGACCAGGATCACCGCGAGTCGTACGAGGTGCCCGCCATCGACTTGCGACGCTTCGGAATGGAGTTCGATGATCCCGATCAGCTCGTGACGCTGTACCGAGGAATCCCGCACGAGAACAACCGTATGACGGGTTACCGTGGACGAAGCGGTATCCACGAGCTCATGGTGTTGAACGCCGAAGTTGCCGAATTGATCGTTCGCCGGGCCCCGCTCAGCGACCTCAAGGAAGCAGCTAAGGCGAACGGAATGAAGGACCTCAAGACAGATGGTCTGATCAAGGTTTTGAATGGAGTGACCACCCCCGAAGAAGTGCGGCGTGTCGTCTTCACCGCAGGTTTCTGAGAATTACGTTATGCAAAACGGTCCAATGTTCCAGCTCGGCCAAGCCGATCAGTTGCCAAAAGATCAAGCTCCAAAGGCGGGCGCTCCCCGTTCGTTGGAAGACTTGCACATCGACGAACTTCTTCACATCGTCGTTGACCGAAATGCCTCGGACCTTCACATCTGCCAAGGTTCGGAGCCGGTCATTCGCGAAGATGGCGGCCTGAAGAGGCTGAACTTCGAGAAGTTCTCGGCGGTTATCACCCAGCGAATGATGTACGACATCATCACGGATGAGAACATTACGAAGTTTGAGACGACGCTCGAGCTTGACTTCTCCTATCAGCTTCCCCGCCGGGCTCGATTCCGCGTGAACATGTATCGCGAGCGCGGTTCGATTGCGGCCGCATTCCGACTGATCCCCCAGAAGATCCCGACGGTTCGCGACCTGAACCTGCCGCCGATCTTGGAGACGCTGACCGAGAAGCCCCGTGGTCTGATCCTCGTGACCGGTCCTACCGGTTCGGGCAAGTCCACATCGCTGGCGGCGATGATCAATCACATCAATATCAACAAGGCCCATCACATCATCACGATTGAGGACCCGATTGAGTACCTTCACGTCCACAAGCAGTCGATCATCAACCAGCGCGAGCTTGGTGGCGACACGCGAAGCTTCTCGAACGCCCTCCGCGCCTCACTCCGAGAAGATCCGGACATCTTGCTCGTTGGTGAAATGCGCGACATGGAAACGATCTCGCTAGCCATCACGGCGGCTGAAACGGGCCACTTGGTCTTCGCGACTCTGCACACCAACAACGCGGCTGAATCTGTCGACCGTATGATCGACGTTTTCCCTCCCGGACAGCAGGAGCAGATTCGCGTTCAGCTTTCGAACAACCTCGTGGCCATCATCTCGCAGCAGCTTCTGCCGCGTGCAGGAGCCCCGGGCCGTGTGCCCGCGAACGAAATCATGATCGCCTCGTCGGCTATTCGCAACCTCATCCGAGAAGCGAAATCGCACCAGATCACTTCGATGATTCAGACGAGTGCCAATGTCGGCATGATCACGATGGACCAGTGTCTGCGAGACCTTTATCTCAAGGGCTTTATCTCGTTGGAAGAAGCGATGTCGCGATGTACAAGCCAAGACGAGCTTCGCAAGATGATCAACTCTCCGGCGGTTTCGGCTGGTGGAGGAGCGCCTCCTCGCGGACGCTAAAGGACAACCATGCCAATCTTCAGCTACACATTTAGAGATGCAACTGGCGGTATCCAGAAGGGTACGGCCGACGCCGAGAGCGAAGACCTTCTAAGGAAGCGCTTCGAGGAGCAAGGCTTTACGATCACCGAAGTCAAGATGATCAAGGCCAAGAGCCCGAAGTCGAAAACCTACGGCAGAGTCAAACTTGGTCATCTTTCGGTCTTCTGCCGCCAGTTCTCCACCATGGTTGACGCCGGTGTCTCGCTCGTTCGATGCTTGGACGTTTTGGGCAACCAGACCCAAGATACGAAGCTGAAGAAGATTTTGGCGGACGTTGGTGAGCGCGTAGAAGGAGGCGAAAGCCTTTCCCGCGCCATGCAGCGGCACCCGAAGACTTTCTCCAACCTGTTTATCGGTTTGATCCGCGCGGGTGAAGTCGGTGGTGTCTTGGAAGAGTCGCTTCAACGACTTGCCCAGTTCCTTGAAAAGGACGTCGAACTCCGCCGAAAGGTCAAGTCGGCTATGACCTACCCGGTACTGGTTTTGATCCTGGCCACCGGTATTGTGACCTTCCTTGTCGCTTGGTTCGTTCCCCAGTGGACGGCGATTTTGACGGACCTTGGCTTGAAGGCCGACGAACTTCCCGCGCCTACCAAGCTTCTGGTGGACATCAGCGACACGATCCAGCACCGCTGGTACGTGCCGATCATCTCGATCATTGCGATTGTTGTCTCCTACCAACTTTTCGTCGGCACGCGGTTTGGTCGGCGTGTTGCGGATCGCGTTAAGCTGAAGATTCCAGTTTTCGGCAAGCTGCACCACAAAGTGTGCCTAGCTCGGTTTAGCCGAACGATGGGCACTCTGCTCACCTCGGGTGTTCCGATTTTGCAGGCCATGGAGACCGTTGCTGGTACCGTGGGCAACAGCATCATGTCGGATGCACTGCTTGAGGCACGAGCCCGCATTCGAGAAGGAGACCGAATCGGTGACCCGCTGGAGGAATCCAAGCTGTTCCCGCCGATGGTCGTCCACATGATCGGTGTTGGCGAGGAGTCGGGATCGTTGGACTTCATGCTCCAAAAGATCGCTGACTTCTACGAGTCTGAAGTCGAAGCTACCCTTGCCTCGCTCACCGCGGCCATCGAGCCGTTGATGATCGTTGGCCTTGGCTTCGTCGTGGGCTTCATCGTCGTCTCGATGTTCCTTCCGCTTGTTGACGTTATCTCGAAGCTCTCTTCGGGAAGCGACGAATAGCTTCGCCTTCACAGTTCAAGAGGAGAGCTCAGGCCTTGGCTTGGGCTCTCCTTCTTCAATAATCAGCCGATGATCAAAGCGAGCGGGAAGCAAGGAAGAATGCGATGAGCATGGGGGTCTTTCCCGACTGGACCTGGGTCATGGGCTTCATTTTCGGGGCTTCAATCGGCAGTTTTCTGAACGTCGTCATTTACCGCCTGCCGCGTGGACTATCGCTTTCCAATCCACCGAAGAGTTTCTGCCCGAAGTGCAAGCACTCGCTTGAACTCGCCGACCTGATGCCCTTGCTCAGTTGGTTGCTCTCCAAGGGCCGTTGCCGATATTGCGACGAAAAAGTTTCGAGCCGCTATTTCTTCGTTGAGCTACTGACCGGTTCGCTTTGGGGAGCCATCTGGTGGCGCTTCCTCTGCGAAGGATCCGATCCTCTGGGGGCGGGATTCTTTGCCGCGGTCTCTGCCTGCCTCGTGGCCATCATTTTCATCGACTGGGAACTCTACATCATCCCCGATGAACTGAACGCCATTCTCTTGTTCTTCAGCGTCGCCTACCATGTTTTCAACCGGTCACTTCCGGTGGCACTCACAGGGGCACTGCTTGGCTGGGGATTGCTCTGGGGTATTGCGTTCCTCGGTCGTGTCGCTTTTGGCAAGGACGCGATGGGGCATGGGGACATCAAGATGATGCGAGGGGTCGGGGCGTTGATTGGTCCGCTCTTGCTGGGGGCGAGCGTTGCTCTAGCCGTGGTTGCTGGCCTTGTCATCGGTCTACTGATCATGGCTTTCACATCCAAAAAGAAGCCAGAGACCGCCGAGGGAGCCACTCCGGAAGAGTATTTGCCGCCCGAAAGCATCAAGAGCTTGGTCGCGCTGGGCCTCTGGTACCTGCTGTGTCTGGACGTTATCGCCGTTTTCTATCCCCAGATGTACACCTGGCTCGCCAAGGTTTTGGGTGAGGAGATTCCCGAGGAGACCTTCGAAGAGGTTGAAAACTGGACGCCGACACCGACTACGATTCCGTTTGGGCCTTACCTGGCCATTGGGGCGCTGGTCTGCATGATCATCCCGGGTCCGATCGAAAAGCTGATTCTCGATTATTGGAAGGGGGCCATGGGTGGTTGAGCCAATCAAAAGAAGCGCCACAAACGGCCGAAACCATGTTAGTCTGAGGGTGCGTCGGGTAGAACGCACAGGGTTGCATGAGTGCTTGGATTTGGAAGGGATGGGCCGCAGGCACCGGCTTGGTCAAGGACAAAAGCAGGGAACATGGGGTTCTTGCGGTCAGTCACAACAGAAGGGAAGGTAGGAGTACCGTCATCATGTCGTCGAAGAAGGGATTTACACTCATTGAACTGCTCGTCGTTATTGCGATCATCGCGATCCTTGCGGCGATCATATTTCCCGTATTCGCACGGGTGAAGGACAACGCGAACCGAAGTTCGGACATGTCCAACATGAATTCGATTCGGACTGCCTTGCAGCTCTATCGAGCTGACCAAGGTGGATATCCGCCCGCATTGCTCGGCTATGTGACGCTCTACACCAGCGGCGTCAATGCTGGGAACGTTATCCCGGCGAACCTGTCGCAGGGCGCCTTGTATCCCAAGCGGGTGCAGTCGGTGGCCACGTTCCGCCCGATCATTCTGCGGTCCAGTGGCATCATCGAGAACGAAACCTCGACCGCAGTCTGGCCTACCAATTTGAACCGCGTTGGAACCAGTGGCAACAGGAACCAAAGGTACGCCTACCCGACTGACTCTAGCCCGGTTGAGCGGTGCGTCGATGGAAACATCGTGAGCAACCGCTATTACGTGATCAGCGGCTATGACGCCGCCACTGTGAAGGACAACCAGGGCACCCGCCACGAACTGCGATACACGCTTTTCTGGAGTGGATGGTCGGTTGCGGCTGATCCGTGCAACCCGACCGCTAATGAGTCGGGCAGTAGTCAGGACGATCCCCGCCAGCTAGGCTACTCCGAGCCGCCGGAAGACACGGTGGTCACCTGGAACAGCCTCTACCGTGATTACGACAACGGTTCGCTTGCGCGAACGAAGCGCGAGATGGTGCTCTTCCTCGGTGGGGCAGCTCGACCGTTTGATTCCCGTGCTGTTGCCGACCTCGCTTGGCAGGTCAAGCCCTGATTGGGAGTTACCCTCGTATGATCCCGCCGTCCGCAATCCGCCCGCTTGGGCAAAAGGAACTTCTGATGACTCGCCGCCAATCTCTGGGAACAACGCTGATCGAGGTGCTCGTCGCCATTGTGGTCTTGCTCGTTGGTATTCTCGCCGTCGTCCAGATCTTCCCCGGCGGATTTCGAATCCTGTCGTACGCCCGCAGCAATGCGGTCGCAACCCAGCTGGCTCGTGATGAGATCGAAAGAATCAAGTCCCGGCCAGACCAGTTGCCGGAGGAGATTCTTCCCCTGGCCTACACGAACACGGGCTCAAACCCTCAGCCGTTTGTGGACGCTAACCGACGACCCACCGACATCGGACCGGTGACCAATCGCCTGAGCCAAGCGGGTCTCCTCCAAACGAATGCAGGTGGCATCGTAGGGGAGTGGCCGAGGTTCTCGGGTGCAAACGTTTTCCGCCGCATCATCAACGAAGGTGTACCCTTGACGCCTCCCCGGGCCGTCAGCCCGACCCAATTTGGGATGCTCTCAATTGCCTCCTTTGCGCCGATGGAGCGACTGCTCTCGGTGAAAGGTCCGGACCTATTGGAACGCGCCGGTGTACCGGAAGAAACCATCGCCTTCGGCGAGTACTTCTTGAACGGAGCCACGCTCTATTTCCCGACGCGACCTCAGCCTTACGGTGTCCTGCTCAGATTCACGGGCTACGTTGAGAGGGCGGGAACCACTGAGAAGCAAGCCTATCGAGACGTCCTTGTGGGTGTGCCAAGTGGCGGCGGGGCCATCTATTCGCTGAACCTCGTCTCTGGTGATGCCGCGAATCCGAATCCTCTTGGACTGGTGCCGGGTGAGGTTTTGCGTGGGTTCGACAGAAGCGAGCGATTTGATGTCGCTTTGGCCTATCGCGACGTCACGACGACCGGTTTCACGAACGATCCATTCGAGTTCTCGATCCTGGACTACGAGTACGGGATCTTCCTCTTCAACCCGCAGGGCTACAACATCCAGCTTGGAACTCTGGGCGGCAAGCAGCCTCTGAAGCCTCGCATCAGCTACGACATCCGCGACTGGCGCATCTTGCGCGAGGAGTTCCGAGTCGCCGATCAGGATCCGCCCCGCTACAGATTGGCGGTCGGAAGCCTGAAGGTCGCGAATGCGGCTGGGCCCGATGGTCGACCGCTGCAAGGAATCATTGGCTCCGAGAATGCGATTGCGACGAGCGATCCTTTGGCTGACCACTTCTTAATGCTCGACCTGGAGACCGGCGGCATCTACTACGAACGGTTCAATGGCGTTTCCCTGATTCGGCTGGACAAGACCAACGGGGTTATCAATTTCGTCGATGCCGATGGTAGCCGAGGCGGCTATCAAGCTCGTATTCGCCTCCAGGATGGAAGCGACCGGCAGGTTGACTTGGCCGGAAGAGCGGTTCGAGTGCTCTACATGGCCAATAACGAGTGGGCGGTTCAGCTTTTGAAGGCCTCCAACCGATACGGCCAGAGCTTGAATCGACCGGGTGCCGCAGAGTACTACTTGGGTGGATCGGGCAGCTTGGGCGGGTCGGCCACACGAATCTACTTCCCTCAGTCCGACCTTGGTCGCAAGGTCCAGGTTGGCAACATCTACTACCGCCGAGCCGGTGACACCCGTGCTCGCAAGATCACGGACCAGGACTTTGTGGTTCGTGGAGCGCCGGTCGATGGAACGGGTCTCGCCTACATCGACATTCGCGATGTGGACGCTGACGCGGTCGAATTTGACCAGACGTACGGATTCGCGGTGCGCGACGTGCGTAGTGGCTCCATCGCGGTCCGGGTCCTTTGGAACCCCGAGCGATTCAACCTCGTCGATGATCCGGATGAGAACATCCAGCGGCTCGAGAAATGGGGCCGTAGCTGGCGCAAGACCACGGTCGAGACCTACCTGACGCCAGGGGAGCAGAACTAAGATGCGACGACGTGCTTTTACCCTCATCGAGCTGTTGACCGTGATGGCGATCACGGGCATCCTCCTTACGCTCATCGTCTTGCCTGTTTTCCAAAGCTTCAACCTCACCCGTGCGGCTCAAGCCTTTGTGGATGCGCAAGAAAAGGCGCGCACTCTGACGGAGCGGATCAGCCGAGAGATTTCGAATGCCGCGAGCGTCCGCGAGAATCGCGGCCTCATGGGATCGATCACGCTGGTGGTGCCCGGTCGAGACCGGAATCAGGTCGATGTCACTTTGCCCTGGGCGAAATTGGACATGATCAAGGTCGCCGAGGGCGACCCGGCCCGGTTCAACGGCGCGTTCGTGAACCCGATCACCGGCAAAGCCGACCCAACTCAACGTTCCCCCCGAGGTCAGGTGCAACTGCCGGTCACGGCGGGCATGACCCTCGTGCGCTACTTTGTTGGCCTCCGCGAACCGCTCGCTCCCAATGGCAGCCCAAACACGTACAACAACCCGTACGATGGCTTGCTGATGGCCCTGAACGGAGAGCGCGATAACCTGTTTGTGCTCTACCGCGCGGAACTGCCGATCTATGACTATTCGACCGGGAACTTGGTCGATGAGGATGGAAACGGCGTTCCTGACTTCTTCTTGGCCAATGGCGATGGCAGCGCGGCTGACCTCGATGACCCGGCTTTCTTTACGATTCTGCCTGGCGTCGATTACGACTATGTCGGCAGGAGCTATACGGTTGCGGGCCTGGCCAAAGCCCGAAGAATTGCGAACTGGAAGCAGAAAGCTCAGATCATGACCGAGGTTTCTCGCTATGACATGGTGCTGCCGAATTACAACAGGGCGACCCGTCAAGTGATTTACGACGGCAACCGGCCACGACTCCTGCCTTTGCTCCAGATGCGGCCCTCTCGCGTAAGCGCCGAGCCACTGCGAGCGATGGTTTCGGTTCGCTTGGGTGAAGAAGCTGACGGCGGCGATCAGACGCCCCCGACTACTTACCGCGCTAAGTACGGGCTTTGGAGCAGCGCAACCATCAAGACCCTCCCTGAAGGGTGGAACCCGACGAATACATCCCTGAACGAGTTCCAGGTTGGGCATGCGGACTATGATGGTCAGGCTGCCTATGTGTCTGGGTTCAGCTTCTTCATGTTCGATCCAGACGTGAACGACGATGAGCAGACCGATGGCATAGAGCTGTTCGACGGGAACACCTACGAGAATGAAAGTGCCAGCGGGGAGCGATATCCGTTCACGGAGGCCATTCTGGAGTCGAATGATGACTCGAATTGGTTGTCGAATCCACGAGCACGGTCGATCTTCGCTCCCTACCGCGTGATGCGAAGCAATGGCGAACTGCGAACTGACTTTGGTATCCAGGAAGTTGGCCAGGTGCCGACGCCGAATCCCGCCGTACCGACGACACCCGACGATCCCAACAGCGCTCGAGCGAATCTGCCGACCGTGGCGACTGGTCCGGCATTGACCCCTGCGACTGACCTCGCCGTGGTGGCTGGTGTATTCTCTGACGCGGATTACGCCAGCATCAACCGAAAGTTCAACAAGATTTGGAACGATTATCCTCAGCTTCGACCGGAGGTTCACCGCTTCATTGATCTGCGAGTCGCTCCTCAGGAAGATGGCAGTTCTGGGCCGCTACACCCCATCACTGGCTTTGCCAAGGCGCGCATTGTGCCGGGAAGCGAGGAAGTTTGGGGTCCGGATCAGCTGCCGGGCGAGAACTTTGGCCGCGAGATTCGCTACACGCGAACTACGCGCAAGCCCGGGCCGAACCAATACCGAATCAACTACACCGACCAAGCGGAGCCGACGGACTACAGTTTGATTGGATTCGCGAACCCTCCCGCGATATACAGCCCCACGAACTTCGTGAGTGCGGTGATCCAGCCGCGGTACAAGGCAGGGTATCTGGAGCTGAACTCTGATCCAAACGTCCCGCTGGCGGGCACCATGCAGGCCATTCGGGCGACGGACGGTCAACTCGTCAATGTGAACGGACGCATCCGCGTGAGCTACCGATTCTCCTTCGCGTCGCCTAGGGATATCGTGTCAGTCGACTATGATTCACGCCAGCTGATGTCGATTCTCTTGACCATTCGCAACTATCCGCAGTCGAACATTCCGAACCCGCAGACAGTCACGTTAAAGGCGACCGCAACGGTCCGAAACTTCATCCGGTGAACGAGCGCATGAACGTCCAGTCGAAACCAAACATCACATTCCGCGAACGGGGCCAAACCGTCATCATCGCTCTCATTGTCTTGGGAGTGCTGATGATCGTTGGCACCGTATTCATCGGCTTGATCAACCGGAACATCCAAACTCAAGCCCGCCTGCAGGGCCGCTCGGAAGCAAATGACCTTGCCGAAGCAGGCATTCGCTACGCGCACGATCAGCTAGTGAAGAGCGAACTCGGTGCCGACTGGCGCGGCACGTTGACGCCGCCGGTCGCAAACGCGGCGGGCCTTAGCAACGATCCCGATGCCTACTACCTGAGGCTAGCGACGGGTTTTCCGCTCCGCTCGGACGTTGATCCCCAGATCGACCTGGGTGGACCCGATGGCCTCGGCCCGTTTGTCCGCGTCAACTTTGCCAACGGCCGCGCTCTGATCCGGGTCCGATACGCCCCGAGCGACGCCAACATCTTTAGCAGCTCGCCGACCGGCGCGCTCCGTAGCCCGGGGCTCGCCCGCAACTACCTCGTGATCGAGTCAGTTGGCCGCGAGGGCACCGTCAATCTGAATGACCCAACGACGATCGGAAGAAACTCAGAGGTTCAGGTCAGCAACTACCTGAGCGCTGCAGCCTTCCGCCAGGCGGCGGAGACCATGCGGGCAAACGAGAACCAGTTTGTTACCAGCCGACGACTCGTTGCCTTCGCTTCTATCGGCATTATCGAATCGGCCCGGTTCATCACGGACGTTCACCGAACCAGCCATCCTGCCGAAATCGGATCGCCCCGAGAGCTCGGCGCGGTCTATCAAGGCCTTCCCGTGTTGCCGGTGGTTCAGGTCGGAACCGCCACCAGTCTCTACAGTTTCGGAGCGAATCCCACGCCAACCGCTGACCTCATCGAGGGCATGGGATCGATTCACTCCAATGCGCCTTTGGTGATCAACGGTCTCGTTTCGGTCAACCTGAATGCGACCCTCGGCGACAAGATTACGGTTGCGGATAGCGTGATCGGGGCTGACGATAGTTCGACTCTAAGGGTGAACCGCCGGTCGGTGGATCGCCTCACTGGGAACTGGTTGCCGGTGGCGACTACAAATCTGACCAACCCGCTGGGCTTGAACAGCCGAAGCCCGCTCTTCAGCACCCTTGGTGGCGTGCTGGTCGATGGCCTCAATCGCACCGACGCAGCGGGATACTCGACCGGAGTTGGATACAAGACGCCTCCATTGGCTTTCCAACCAGACATCGAAACCGGTGTTTCTCGCTATGAACTCTTGACCCGCGAGAGCGGCGTTCAAACGCCGGACGGCAATCAGGGGCGCTTCGGCCACGGCCAGGGCGTCTACGTGGACAACGTCGGTGACCGCCAGATTGGCGAAGACGAAGCTGCTCGGGCCAAGATCGGGACCCAAGAGTCGCTGGTCTACGACTGGCTGAACCCGAATAATGGCCAATCGAACTCGGCCTGGCAGGGGCCATTCTATGTCCCGCGAGGCTCCTACGTCTACCTCCACCGAGATGGCTTCACGATCATCCGCGATGCTCGCTCCTCGGGAACAGAGCGCACTTGGAAACGACCGGATGGCTCTGAGACCGGTGCGGCCGCGGCCCGTTTCCGAATTGGTTTGAACTCCGCCGGACAGGTCGCCATCGTGAACAGCTTCACGCCGAGCGTCAACATTGGCGGCAATCTCTCCGCCGCGGACTTCGACCGGGGCCAACCGTTCAACGGAATTCTCTACTTTGAAGGCAACGTCCGGGTTCGAGGAACGATCCCGACCGACGTTCAGCTCACCCTGGTCTCACGCGCCTCCATCTATATCGAAGGCAGCATCACCAAGGGTGTGACCGATGCCTCCGGCACACGCTTGACGCGGCCCAGCCGTTCCATGCTGGCCCTGATTGCCCGTGAGTACGTTGCGGTGAACACGCCGATGTTCTTCGGGCCAACGGCGAACACTGTCCTCGAAGAAGTCCAGGACAGCCCGACCACGACTGGTTTCAACCCCGTCCGAATGCGGGTGCCGAGTGGCCAAATGGCATTCCAGACCGAGTTCGTACTCGACCCGAACACTCCCGGTGGCAACGCCAACAACCCGAGCACTCTGCGACCGTTCGTTTCGGATTACGCGCCCGCGAATGCTCCGGCGAATCGCTTGGACACCCTGCTGATGCTGTCGCACACCATGGACGACGGTCCGGCGCCGACGAGCACGTTCTCAATGAACATCAACTACGGCCTTGCTGATGCGCCCGGTTCGATTGTCTCCTCTTACCAATTCGCTCGCTCGGCTTCGAATGCGGCAAACAACCTCTTTGCTGGCACCGGCAACATCCCGGTCTACGGACTTGGAATTGACCCGTGGCAGCGCTTCGGCAAGTTCGAATCGACCGGCTTCCCGCTGGTCAGACCGACTCAGCTCAACCTGACGACCTCGCTGATCACCAGTACGGGACCGGAAGGCAACTACCGATTCCCGATTGGTGAGCCGAACGAACTCTTGTTCCGCCCGAACCTCATTGGCGGAGCGGCGGCGAATGACTACCTTCTCTCGCGCATCGCGCTGGTGCCCCACGATATCCGTATCGAAGCCACGATCTATGCCCAGGAAGGTTCGTTCTTCGTGATCCCGGGTGCGTGGTTTAACCCGAACCCGAACGACAGTCGAGCCAACTACGTGAACCTCGGAGCGACGGACGACGAGCGACGCGCGAACCGGCTGGAGAACTATGGTTCTTCCGCTGAGATGCCTTTCTACGGCGAGCCCATCGACGTGCGAGTGAACGTTGTCGGTGCGATCTCGGAGAACCTGCCCCCGCCCATCAGCCAACAGGCTGAATGGATCAAGAAGTGGGGCTGGATCCCGCGTGAATTGGGAGCAACCGGTTCGTACATCCCGACCTCACACTTCCCGGTTGGCGCGAACGCCGCGACCACGACCTATGTGCCGAATCTGATCGTCTCGTACGACCCGGTATTGGCTACGGCCCGCATCGGAGGCTTTGTGAACACGAATGATAGCGCGACCCTGCTGCGGGTTGACGAGTTTGGCCGGGCCTTGCCGCCTTTGCCGCGATTGCCCGTGAGTTCCGCGCTCACCTACTTCGGAGAGGTGAACTAAGATGCGAAAGATCATTCCGTTCGTCGTTGCTGCCCTGTTGGTCAGCGTTGCCGGGGCTCAAAACTATGCCCAGAAGACGCAGACGGTTCGGGCGGGGACGTTGCTGTTCTCGAGCACGAAGACTTTGGCGGTGCCCTACGCACGAAATTCTTCGCCCCACGCTTGGTACAACCTGGATTCGAACAAGGACGTCAAGCCCGGTGGTTGGAATGTCGTCAATCCCCTTGCGCCGCCTCAGGTGAGCTCGGAAGTTGCCGCCCGCTGGAGCGCACTCAATAGCTCGATTGCGGCGGGCTCGCCAAACCCAGCGGTGGGTGAGCGGATCACCAAGCGCCAGGCTGCCTACTGGGAAGTTGACCTCAGCACGGCCTCCGAAAGCTCGATTCTGAACTACGATATCCTTCTCGCGGCACCCCGAGGTCAGCTGACGCTCACGCCGACTGAACGCGAACTGTTGCGAAAATTTGTCGATGCGGGTGGCATCTTGTGGATCGACATGGCAGGGCTACCAAGTGCCACGATCGCGGGCTTCGACCAGTCGAACGGTTTTCCCCTTGGCTTCCGAATTCAACAAGAAGTTCTATCGGGCGTCCAACAGGCACAGTTCCAACACCCGTTGCTCTCGACTCCGAATGCGCTTTCTTCGCGAGAAGTCTCCGCCCTTGGTTCCGTCGGGCGATTTTCGGCGCAAGCGGCGGATGTTAGTCTCGATGGCGCGGGCACCGTGGCTGGGCTATTCCAGGGCTTGCAGTTCGAATTCAACCAGTTCGATCCCATCGTCGTCGCGGGCGGACAGCCCACGATCTCGGTAGCTCGGCTTGGCGATGGCTACATTGTCGTGAGCACGCGCGGTGCGTCAATTGCTTTGAACCAGGTTCGCACGAATTCGACGGTTAATCCGGACAACCAGCTTTACAACGCTCTCGATTCTAAGCAGGACTCGAACGGCGTCTCGGCGGCCCGCTTTGCCGTCAACCTCGTGAGTTTGGCTGCCGAGTCGCGAACGGCTGCGGCTGGATCGCGAAAGACGAACAGCTCCAGCGTTGACATCGGCGCTCCGCTTCTCCGACGCTTCACGGCTGTTACCGGGACTCTTGGCAATCAGCCACCAGCGATCGCAAAGGGCGTCGCGTACGTCGCGGTTGGCGACCAGGTCATCGCCTACGACGCGAACCCATCCGCCGACCTTGACGGCGATGGCGACCCGGACGACGGCTTCCGGGACTACGCCCAAGGCACCGAAACAGACGTAATCTGGGTCAGCAACACCATTCCTGGACCCATTTCCTCCCCGACGGTCGTTGACGTCGACGGCGTTTCGCGCGTCCTTGTCGTCGACCAACGCGGAACCGTTCATGGGTTCGAAGCTCTCCCACGCGGCGCAGATGGAAGGCTCCTGTCGAATGCAGTTCAGTCGTTCACGACCCAGCCGCCTTCGAACGGAGGGCAAGCTCAGTTCGCTGGTGCCCAGCCGTTCCCCGTCACTGTTCACGAGAGAATAGCCTATGTCGCGGACATGACCCGGCCCGCCACGGTCGTTGGTCGAATCTGGATGCTGGATGCAACCACCGGTCAGCGAATTTCTGATGGCGGCGACTGGTATTGCGGCGGCACCTTCGGTGATCCGGTTCCTGAATTCTCTGCGGCACCAACGGTTGGGTTCATCCCGACGGCGGGCGGAGGATCTGACAAGGTTCTTTACGTTCCGACCAAGTCGGGAGGAATTGGTAGCCCTGCCGGTCTGCTGAGCTTCTGGCTCGGAGCCCGGGGCGAGTCGCCAGTAAGCGCAAGGGTCGAAGGCGATCAACTGGTCATCAGTACCCGCGCGGCTCGCCGCGCCCTCCAGGTTTTGGTGAATCCGGCCCAGAGTGTTCTGACAAGTGCCCGACCTCGCTTGTCTATGCTTGATGGCAATGGTCGCCCCCTCACGGCCGCGCAGATTTCTGCTTTGTTGACTGGTGCCGTGGCCCCTGGCCCGAATCCAGGAGAACTGAGCTTTGGGTTGCGCGGAGCAGTTCCCGCGACTTTTGCCGATGACTATGGCTTCCGAGTGGATTACACCATCGACTGGAGCCAGACTCAAAAGTCGCAAATTCAGCGCGGACGCCTGCAGTTCCCCGATGTCAGCGGCGGCCGCAACGTGATTGGTAGCTTGGCACTCTCGCCGCGCGGAACCCTCTTTGCGACCGTCAGCGATAGGTCCCGAGGCGGCTCGCTCTTCGCCTTCCGTGAGTCGATCAGCCAGCCGGGCAACTTCACCTGCCTGTACCGCTGGGAACTCTACCAGGCCCACAGAATCCTGCTGAGCCAAGGTACGCCGATCCAGTATTCGAATGTTCTTCCGGACAATGATCCGATTCAGAACTTCGCGCCTGGATTCTTGGGTGGCCCGCTGAACTCGCTTTCGTTCCAGGGAAGTCCGACGATCCGCAATGGCCTTGTCTTCGTGACGGCGCGCGGATCGAAGGGTGGATTCGGTGTTCCCGCCGCCGTCGTGCTCGCGTTCCAGGCTGAGCCGGAAGGGCGAGAGATTCGGATCAACGATCTCCCGACCGGTTCAACCATTGTTCAGCCAGACATCTCCCGAAGTTCGGACCAGACTCAGCCGGAGACCTCCTCGCAATTCTCGGCGGTGAACTACACCTACCAGAAGGAACCAGGCTCCTCGACCGGTGTGATTCGCTTCCCCAGCATGATGGCGAACCAGAATGGCCAGATTCAGCAGTCGCTGAGCTCGTCGCAGCCCGTCGTCATCCGCCGTCCTGGCCAGACTGACCTTTTGGTCGAGCCGGATCGTGGCGGAAGCCGATGGAACCCGCTTCAGTGGTACGCAGTTCTGCCGGGCAACCGACTCGAAGGTTCGGCGGTCGTTACCGGTGGCACTCTCTTCCTCGCGGGGTCCTCGGTCCTCCCGAGCATCCTGGATACCGGGACGCTCACTGAGACTGGCCTCCTAATCGGCCTCAACTCAGATATCAGTGCCACGGACCCATTCACGGTTGCTGATGCGACAAAGCCTTGGCTGCGTCAGGTCTACCAGCTCAAAATCCTTAGCGGAACGAACATCCAGCCGAACCCGAACTTCGTCTGGCCCCAAACTTCGGGGGTCTCGTCCTTCGATGACTGGCGTGTCCGGCTGAACCAGACCGTGCTCGCGGGCTCAAATCGGGCGCAGGGAATTGCGGCAGGCGACGGTTCGTTGTTCTCCTGGGGCCAGAATCGACTGTATGCGTTCTCGCGCGCCGACTTCTTGGTCGCCGATGAAGGTCGGTTGGCTCGATTTGACCCGAGCGGCAATCCGGTTTGGCAAGCCACGAACTACAAGTCGGCGGGCAGCCAGGATGTTGGCTTCACCACGACTCTGCAGAACATCGTCCGACCAACTCGCGCATATCGACTTGGATACAACGACCTGCTCGTGATCGACACGGGTGGCAACAAGGTGGCTCGGCTCACGACTACCGGCGGCTCGCTCCGTACGATCACTGAGTTTGCGCTTGATCCCACGGTGACACCCGATGGATTCCGCACGAACGACCCGCTGACCTTGAATGCCCCGCGAGATGCGACCTACTACACCAGCTATCACCAAATCACTGGAGCGGTAGGAGACCCCGTCACGCGCGGCGATGGAAACCCGAACTACGAGTATTGGGTGCACTATCTGATCGCGGATGGTGGCAACAGGCGCCTCGTCGAGGTCATCGACCGGTTCGCCTACGATCCTGCTTCTAATCGGATCGGAGATGCCGTTCGCGTGAACGGGGTTCCCCAGGTTGGCATCTTGCTCTGGCATAGCCCGTCGAACGTGAGCGGAAAGAACTTCGACTACAACAGCATCAGCCGACTCTATCTCCCCAGCGGAACGGGCGGTCGCTTTGTCTATGTCGCTGGCATCGGCTCTTCCATGCCAAGCCGAGTGGACACTGGCTTGGACGCGCCGAGCGTCAACCCGAGCCAAGGTCGAGAATCCTCGGTCGGCAATGGCGGAATCGTTATCTTCGATCCGAACAATCCGGCCGGAGCGGAAGTCGTAAACGAGATCGTGGTCGATGCTATTGGAAGCAACGTGTTCTGGAACGAGGCGGCAAACGCCTTCTCGTCGGCGGCTCAACCCGCCCGAACCAAGAGGCTTAGCAACGTCACCTCAGTGACGGCAAAAGTCATTCCAAACGGCAGCGACACTCTGATTGCGATCATGGTCACGGAAGGATCGGGAGTCTACGAGGTCGTTCGGCCTGCGGTTGGCTCTCCCTGGACCGTGCGGTGGATGATCACCAACGAAGCCTATAGGGCGGTTCGACGCAATGGCATCCTGAGCACTTCGCTCAGCGCGACGAATCCTCAGAGCCTGCGTGCCACGTACGCTCGCCGATTGGATTCAAACGAAGTCCTGATTGTCAACGGCTACACGGGCAAAACTCGTGGGTTCAAGCAGGCAGACGGTAGCTTCTTGGGTCAAAACTCTTTCTTGGGCGAGATTGTCCAACTGGACGGAGATATCGACCTCAGTGGCGCGGGCGCCTCGACCAACTTCGGCTTCAGCCGATTCAAAACTAATCTTGGCTTCCGAGCCGCCAGCGTGCGGTTCGAGTTGCCTCCTGTCCAAAACACGCGTGGCCTCGTCGCCCCGGTGTTCGCTGACCGACGCTAATGAACGGATTGAGAGGACTTATGGCATCCGCTAAAACCCTTGTTGCGGTAGCCCTTGTGGCTTTGTGTGCTCTGCCCGCGTCCCTTTGGGCGCAGGCAAAGGACTTCCCGACCTTCCAAGGGTCGTCCCAGCGCGTTGGGCATAACGCCGATCCGAACAACTCGGGTCCAGGCCTAAGCTTCATCACGTGGTTTCGACCGCGTGGCTTGGACAGACCAAAGAATGTCCTCCTCGACAATACTGATACCCTAGATGCTGCCTATACCGGTGCCTTTACGGGTGCGCCGTACGATGTCAATTTGAGTGGACGAGTCTTCCCATCAGCGGGATGGAACTGGGTCGATATTGACCGCGAAGCGACCTTCCCCTTCCTGATGCCACGCCGTGTGTCGGTGGCGCCAGCCGACTACAACGATCGGTTCCCTTCTTACTACTTCACGCGAACAGTTGCGTCATCAACTTCGAGCCAGACGGCTGCGGTCGATCCGGCTAGGCTTCGCGTTTTCGAGTGGCGCTTTAAGCCCGTAGATACAACTCCACGACTGTATGCGATCAACGTTTGGCTGCCCTATGGCCCGACGAATGTTGGCACGGTGGGAACTCCCAACAATGTCTTCACGCAAAGGTACTTCGTTTACGAGGTCTTGTACGGCAACAACCAAAGATTCGTGGATGTGGTCGATACTGACATCGCTGGAGCGGGGAACTTCCGCATTGGCGACGGTGGCCGCGAGAACCGTGTCGTATTCCCCTTTGATGGTGTGAACCCTATTCGGGTCCGTCTCTACAACACCATCCCTCGGGACAGTGCGGGCAACTTGTTGTCCGACACGACCGGTGGTGATAACAAATATCTGGTTTACGCCGATGCGGTGAATCTCGTCCCCGACTTCGGGAACTACGATGCAACTCCGAGCTCGGCAAAGTCTGTGGGTACTCAGGTTTACACGACGGCCATCCTTAACGAGACGTCGTTGGGTACCCGTGACGGCAAACCGGTAACAAACCTGACGGGCCAGGTGACCCAGTACGACCACAGAACAGGCAACGTCCTCTGGCGCTACACGCCAAGGAGCCAAAGTGAAGCAACGCTTTCCTTGGATAACATTCGCGCTGCCAGATCCGGTTTGTTCAGCAGTTCGACGGCTTCCGGAAACTTTCAGGGCGTTGACTACTACAACGCGCCGATTCAAGGCGCATCCGCAACCGCTCTTGCTACCTACGCGCCGAACCTTGAAGATGGCACATACGAGCTATGGGCTTACCTGTCGGGTGACCGAAATGGCGAAGTCTTCGGAAAGGGCGTTCGGTACCAAATTGTCGAGGGCACTGCGGTTTCAGTCGTCAATGTTGACCAAGGCGGCCAGTCAGGCTGGGTCAGGATTGGAAGTCGGCGTTACACCCACAGCAGTATTGCAAAGCTACGCGTGGTTGTCACCAACGGAACGAACATCGCGGCGGACATCGGGAAGAAGGCACTCGCTGACTCGATTCGGTTCATTGGATCGGTTGATCTCGCGATCAAGAGTTCGCCCGTGCATGCGACGGTCCTTCTGAAGAAGACTCCTACTGGCTTTCCCGAGGAGACCAAGGTTGTTCTGGTCGCGGACGAGCAAGGCCGCATCCATTGTCTAGATGCAGCGGGACTGCCGAACGGCAATACGCTCGCTTACTGGACCTATCCGAGTACCCCCGATGCCTCCGTTACGGGCTGGACTGACCCTAACCAGGTTGCCGGACTTGATGGTCCCAATGGCATTGCAGAAATGCCATCCGGCTTTGATATCACAACTGCGCTCGTCGAGCGAATCAACGGCGCGGACTATCTATACATTGGTTCGAAGAATGGTCGCGTCTATTGTATTGATGTGACGGGTCGAGGTGACTTCAACTCTCTGACCGGAAAGCCGGGCACGACGACGCGACGGTGGAGCTTCCCCAGTGACTATCCGTCGACAGTGATTCCTTCGGCGCTCGGTGCATTCCGAGGTTCGGTCGCCTTCCGGAGTACATCGGCGGGTCCGACAATCTTCGCACCGACCACTCAAGGTCGTCTTTATGCCCTGGATGCTTTGGGCAACGGCACTACCAAAACCACGACAACACGATGGGCATTCCCCGCTCTAACTGAGCCAACGCTTGGGGCCATCTCCACGAGCCCAACGCTGTCGTTCAACAACGTCTACTTTGGCACCCAAAAGAAGGGAGCCAGCCCAGGCGAGTTCTGGGCGCTCAACGAAGTGACCGGGGCACCTGTTTGGAACGTGACTTATCCTCCCGGAACGTTGCCGGATGGGCCGTTCCGCGGAAACGTACCGCCCGGCGAAACGGCCTTTGTCGAGACAACGGACTGGCTCGCGTCCCCGGCGGCGGTTAGCGGTGCCACTCTTGACGCTGTTCCAGGACCTGGTGCGGGAAGTTCGGTGGATACCATCTTCGCGATCAACCAGAACCGTTACGTCTACGCATTTGATGCTCAGACGGGTGCGGTGCAATGGCAGACCAAGGAGCTGAACACGGGTGCTGCAGGTGGTCTGGTCTATACGACGCAGAATGTTTTCAATAACACTGGCACTCGCCAATTCTTCCCGACTATCGTCGTTCCTACGGCGGATGGTCGGTTTGTGGGACTCTTTGCGCGAACCGCAAATGTGAACCGATTTGGCACGCGAAGAGCGTGGCAATACACAACCGTAGGCCGCATGACAGCAGGAGCAGCCGTTTCCAATGGCTTCCTCTACGGTGCTGACCAGGCTGGCTACCTGTATGCCTTTAGCAATGATCCCAGCGGCGGTGGCGAAGACCCGCCCGGCGACGAGGATCCACCTGAGAACGACCCAGCGGGCGATCTCTTCCGTGGTGCAAGGATTCGCTTCATCACTCAAGAAGCTTTCAATCTTCTTCGACGCCCGACGACAGACACGCTGACCTACGCGCAGTCGCTGAACCCGAGCTATACGTTCGTTCGCACGCCGACGCAGGCGTTCGATTGGGGCGAAACCATGTACCTCATGGTTTACGACTACCCGTACGCGACTCGTGACCTTGACAACAATATCGTTCCGCCTCCTACTGCCAACTTCTCCTTCAGCGTCGGTGGTCAAACGGTTCGCGTGCAATCGGCGGAGTCGAGAAGGTTCAAGGAACCACCTAATGCGCCTACGAATACCGTCAATGGCGCCTACCGAAACAATGCCTACGCTATCATCCAGTTCCCTCTCCAGGGTGGTGGTGCAAACTTCCTAGCCCCCGGTAACGGTGACGTGACGGTAAGCATTTCGACCGCTGCCCTTGGAAGAAACGGCCAGGTCCAGAATGTGGCTCTGATCCCGGCGCTGTGCACGGCGTACTTTGGTGTCGCGAATCCAGTCGGCATTACTATGCTGAACCCGGACCTGACCCTGCAAGGATCGACCCCTTGGATCGGCAACTCGACCAACCCAGGCTTGCCCGAGAACCTGATGAACGGCTCGCAGGATATCCCTGGCGAGACGATTCGTAGGAGTCTGCTCGGATCCTCGGCGGGACTTGTCCAGCATGGGCTTAGCAAGCCTGCCTATATCAACGTGTACGACCGTAGCTTGATCGCCACGCGGACAGGCCGTGGCCTTACAAACGTTCGAGTCCAGTTGCAGGACCTCGGATGGCAGGGAAGTTCTCCGGCCGTCTACAAGCCGTTCAACAACACCCTCTTTCCGAACTTCGAGGACTACCCGGTCAACTATCCAAACATCAGTTTGGACTACCCGGATATTCGACGGGAGAGCGTCCGCGTCACCTCCGATCCGAACGGCACCGCTGGTGATCCGATCTTCTCGACCGAAGGCGTTTCGCTCAAGCAGCCTCTGGTGGGCGGAGTGCCCATCAGTGACCCGTCGGTCGCTGATCTACTCGCCAACCGAACGTTCCAGAGCGTGCCGTTCCAATTCGCCGTTGACGTGCCGAAGTATCAACCGGCTAACGTCCTGCGCCTGACGAACCCGTCGAGCGCGACACCAAACCATGCCGGAGTCTTTCTAGACCAAGGATATATGGGGCGGCTAAGCGTTGGCGTCCAGAGCGGCCAGAGCCGTGGAAGCGTTGGCTCCGTTGTCTTCGGCGGCAACACGCCGTCGGCCTACCGTTCCTTCAACCTGAGTGCGGCGGTTCCGCCGGACGAAAAGATTACGATCGGTACGCCTTCGGTCGACCTTGGCGCTCAGGCTTCGGGCACTGGCTACACGCCTGTTGCTCCCGGAGTGGCTGGCTCGACGTTCAGCCCGTGGACGGGAGCCTATACCAACCTCTTCAAGACCTTCCGTGTCTTCAACGAGGGCAATGTAAACCTCCTCAACGTCCGACTTGCGAAGTACGTAAACACCGGCGCATCTGTCCAACCGTGGCAGATTCCGTCCAGTTCAAACGACTCTCTCGCTTGGCTAAACGGTGGCCTGGACCTTTGGAGCGATATCGACCGAAACTTTGCTCTTGCCAACCCGAATAATGCGCTGTTGAACCCAGTGATCATTCAGAAGGCAAGGGTGGACGACCGTTCGGCGACCGAGCTAAAGACGAACCCAGTTCGACGAACGAACGCGAACCTCAACGTGACCGAATCGGCCCTGATTCCCGGAGTCGAGCCCGCGTCGCCAAGGGTTGCGGTCACCCTCCCGCTCGGATTCCCCTCGGGCAAGTACTCGCAGATCTTGCGGGTCATCGAGGACGCCAACGGAGACGAATCTCTTACGGTCAGTTCGAGCAACCTCGCGCTCGAAGCCTTCAGCGACCCTTCAATGGAAGTTTCGTTCACGGCCCGAGAGTCGCGGTTGACCAACACCTTCACGCCGTTCACGGCCCCGATGATCGATGACTTGGTCCCGCCGGGCACAACGCCAGCCTTCACCTACGCGAACCTCCAGCCTACGGCAATGCGAGATGGCTTCGGTGGGGTTGCGGTTGCCTACGTTTCTAACCGTCCTTCGTTCAATCCGGCGGCTCCGACTGGGGCCAGTCTGAACGACGAGTGGCGAATCTACATCGCTTCTCTGCGCGGCACGGCTCCGAGCGGCAACGACTACCGCCTGAACGACCTCAATGGCTTCCAGGCTAACGGGGCGAACCGCTGGTTCCGCCAGATCGTGGGCAACTACCCGACCACTGACCCGACGATCCTCTTCCAGCCTCAAGCTGGTGAGAGCCTCATCTCGGGATCGGCCAAGTTCGGCAGTCCGAGTCTTCCGGTCCAGGGGCTTGCCCATCCGTTCGCTCCGGGCACCTCGTTCACAGGCGGCTTGATGGCCTTCGTCGGTGAGGTCCAAAAGCAGACGGTCGTAGGTCGCCAGACGGACTCGCGAGTCTTCATTGCTCGCCTTGATCCGGCTGCGGATGGCAGTGTGACGGTGAGCGATCCGGTTGGCCTCAATGCCGATCCTGGATCTCTGAAGTCGAAGCCGACCGTGCTTCAAACTCAGGCGGGTGCGACAGTCTTCTACGGCTCGTCCGCAGGCGGCGCGAGCAGCATTTCGTGGTCGTTCTTCGATGGCACTTCGTTCGCTCCGGCAAACGCACTGCCGTTCGGACCTGGATTCGAAACGGTGTCCTCGCCGAGCGTGATCGGTCGCAACTATGCCGGCGCCAATGCGGCCTACGGTCCAAGAATTGCCAACCTGACCTTCATGGGCAAGCTTGGCAACTATCCGAACGTGGTTCCCTTCATGGGACTGCTTCCGGTGGACGCTTCGGGCCGACCAAGGACGACTGGAAATCCGTGGGCTTACTTCGCGGTGCAGACCGCTGAGCGCCTGACGGCCGCGACGGAGAACTCCTTCCGATCGAAGGGCGTGGCTTGGAATCGGCTTAGCCCGCTCAGCCTGACCCAGACGCTAAACGGAATCACCTCGAACCTGCTCCTGAACGGCACCGATATCAATGGGGTTGCCGATGGCTCGGCGGACACTCGTGAATTCGACCAGGCAAGCGGTTTGATCACTTACCAGACGCGCCTTGGTGGTCGTGTGGTCTTCGATGGCTCAACCGGAACGGTTCGCTTCAACAGCGGCACCCCGAACCGCAACGCCGTCCTAAGGCTCACCTATCAGCCCACGTTCCTGCGGATCTCGGCGGCCAGCGCGGCCTCGTACGCTTCGCCGACAGGAATGTTTGACAATCGATTGGTCTCGTCGCTCGACTATTGGGCACGAAGCAACGGCACGGCGGCTCAGCCCTCCGATGTCGTGACCAACGACCGGTTCGTCTTCACCTACAACCGCGCGGCGGCAGGTGCAGGCCAGGCGGCTCGGCCGTTCCTGACGACCTATCGGTTCGGCGTCCGCCTTGGCATGCCGGTGAACACGCTGGCAAACGGAGCTGTCACGTTCATCAACGTTGCCGGCAACACCGGGCCCTTCCAAGTGGATGCGGCCAATGGTGTGGTCTATTTCACGGCTGCCGATGAAGATCGCAACGTGACGATCACGTTCACGGGGACGGACGTTGGCAGTGGATTGCCGCTACCGGGCCGCCTGGTCACCGCTACGGTGTCCTTGGTGGTCGAGAGGGCCGAGGAGCCGATCCTGATGGATCAAGCCATCAATGAATCGGGGCTCACCGGATTCCTTGATCCGTTCGATGCGCTGAACGCGCGCCGACCGGGACTCATCTGGCTCTTCTGGACGAGCACAAGGGCGGGAACGTCCGACCTGTTCTTCCAAACAATCGCACCGAAGCTCACACCTTCGGGAATCAACTAATCGTGAGTTCAAACGAGGGGTAAGATAGCCCTCGTAAGAATTTCGGGATGGACCGAACGCTTTGAGGTGTTCGGTCCGTCTTTTCGACCGGAAGACCGAAGACGAAAGATTCGGTTGACAGACTCAAGACCCCTCTGATAAGATGGGAAGCCAGCTTAGGGAAGCGGGGAACGAATAGGGCACATGGCGAAGAAGCTCAGCAGCATTCTCGGTATCGACATCGGGAGCAAGAAAATAAAGGTCTGCGAGATTCGGACCCAGGGGCGAGAGCCCGTGGTTACGGCTCTCGGGATGATCGACACTCCGGAAGGTGCGGTAGATCACACCGGCGTCTACAACAGTGACGCCGTCGCGGTGGCATTGAAGCAGGTCCTCAACGACGCAGGTGCTTCAATTCCTTACGCCGTGGTCAGCATCGCCGGACAGTCCTCGGTTTTGGTCAGGATTCTTGAGGTTCCCAAGATGAATCCTGCCGAACTTAAGGACCACATGCAATGGGAGATCAATCGAAACATCCCCTTTGCGGAGAGCACGGTGGTAAGCGACTTCAAGCCGCTCCCCAGCGATGACCCCAACTCTGCGAATATGGATGTTGTCATGGCGATTGCTCCGCAGTCTGCCATTGACACGATGGTGGCTTGCATCAAGCGAGCGGGCAAGACCTTGGCCGCGATTGATGTTGAGCCCATGAGCATTGCTCGATCCATCCAGACCAGCTACGACGACGTTCTGCAGAGCAAAACGGTCTGTGTCGTCGATGTTGGTCACAAGACCACTTCCATCAACATTTTCAAGGGTAGCAAGCTCGTCATGCCGCGGCAGGTGCCGATTGGCGGCGAGATGTTCACCAAGGCCATCTCAGACGAACTTCACCTTTCGATCAGCGACTCGGAGAATCTGAAGTTGACGAAGGGCGAAGTGCCCGAGTCTGCTGCGGATGCGGGTTCTGCACCCACGCCAAGCTTTGGTGCGACCCAGGAGTTTCAGCCGTACAATCCGTTTTCGGATGATCCTGTTCCGGCCCCGGCGGCATTCGATGAGCCTGCTCCGACTGCAGTCGCAGTCGGCCTCGATGATCCTGAGTCGGCCCGGGTTTACGGCGCGATTGCTTCTCTCCTGGACGAGTTCGTGGCCGAGATTCGCCGTTCCATCGACTACTTCCGTAGCCGAGGAGGCGAGGTCGACAAAATCGTGCTTTGCGGAGGCGGAACCAAGCTCAAGGGCTTGGCCTCGTTCCTCGGCAAATCTCTTGCTATCGAGTGTGACGACTATGATCCATTCCGACGTCTCAATATCAACGCTCGAAAGGTGGCGCCGGGGTTTGTCGAAGAACATCGACAAGAGTTCGCGGTGGCAGTCGGCAATGGACTGCATATCCTCTTCGATTGAGAAGGAAGCATGAAGCTAAACCTACTCCCGAAATCCGTCAACACACAATCTAGGGCCAAAACGGCTCTGATCGTGTCCATTTTCATCGTTCTTCTTTCCGTCGCTGGTGGCGTTGGGATGGCTCTTTGGTCGTCGCAGCAGCTTACGCAAACTGTGACTGAGGCCCGAGAGATCGAGCCAGCTGCAAGACGAGCAGTCGATACATCGGCAAGAGCCGACACGATCATTGCCTCGGCCGCGGACATCATCAAGAACACCAATCTGGCTCAGGCGATGATCGCGCACAACGCGGTTTACTCTGACTTCTATGATCGGGTGATTCCGTACATCCCGTCGTTCTATCGGATCAGCACGTTGAACGCTACTCCGAGCGATGCGACAACGGTGAGTCTTAACCTCACTGGGACGATCAAGACCCATCAACAGTACGCAGACTTGATGCTCGCCTTGATGCGAATTCCAGGGGCCCAGTCAATTTCGCGCAGCGGCTACCAGATCGATGATCCTTCGGTTCCCCCGCTTTCTCAGGAAGATCAGCTAGGTCTGCCGAGAAAGAATGGTGACACCCTTCCTTCAGATGATCCCTACCAGCGATTGGTTGCCCTAGAGACGAGTGTTCCAGCGGGCGGGTTCAGCAACGTCGCCAACTATGGGGCACAAGATCCTCTGACTCGTGGCGCGCTTCCCGATTGGTCTCTGGTCTCGGTGACCGTGATCATTCAAGAGACGCCAAAGTTCAAGGCGAACCTGCAGACCCCTAACCCACGAGCAACCATTAGCTCTGGTGGAGGTGGTGGAGCAGCCGCTCCTGCTGGTCTTCCGGCAGCAGCCCCGAGTACTGCGACCGGCGGTGGCGGTGGACGAGGTCCTCGAACAGGAGATGATGAGTAATGGGCAAAGTTAGTCCCGCAACATTCTATATCGTCGGAATTTCCCTGTCCATCATTGTCTTGACGTTCTTTGGCTTCTATCACCTGATGCCAAACCTTCAGGAGAAGAGCTATTGGGACGAGCAGAAGCGACTGCTTCAGGATGAGGCAGACAAGCAGCCGCAAGCTGATCGTCGCGTCAAGACTGCCCAGCAACTGGTTGATGAGAAGGACAAGGCATGGCAACAGATCGTCGCCGCCCGAACCCCTTCGGCCAACCTAGCAACGGGTGGAATTGACCTGAGCGTCAACGGCTTCCAGCTGACTGTGGATGCGCGCAAGTTCCGCAACAGCATCCAGAAGGCTGTGAACAACCAGGTGCGCCAAGGCGGCATCACCGTGATCAACGGTCCGAGCGTTCCGTTCCCAGATGACAACGCTTCGGGGATTCTGGCCAATTACTTCAACTATCCCGCGCTTCGGTATCCGATCGTGATTTTCGATTTCGGTACGATCACGGTGCAAGGCACGTACGATCAGATCAATAACCACGTCAAGTCGTGGGCTAAGATGCCAAGGTATCTCGCTGTTGCTGACGGTCTGCGCTTTGAAGGCACTTCGCCACGGCTGACGGGAACATACAACTTGTCCGTGGTCGGTTTCCTGCGAGGCAAGGAAATTTTCCCTGCCGTACCTGAAGGTGGTGGCGGTGGTGCTGCCGCAGCCGGTCCTCGATCCGGTCCGGGAGCTTTCCCGAGAGGTCCAAGATGAAGAACTACATCTCTGCTCTGTTCCTCGTTGTTGGAGCCATCGGCTTAACTGGGTGCAACAGCACCAGTCCAGCTGACTCAGTTCCAGCTGCTCCGGTTGCCGAAACCACAACTCCGAGGGTGGAATACACCCCGAAGGCTGAGGCAGGTATTCCCGTGGCTCAGAACCCTGACGCAGCCGCATTCAGCAAGCTTGTGGAATCAAAGGCAGGTGCCTTTGTTGCCCGCAAGGACCCGTTTGCACTGAATCCAGAGGAAGCAGCCTTTGACCGGGACCAATCCTCCGAACGGCTCTTGCAGTCGGGTGGCGGTTACTCGATGGACTACGTTGCTCCTGAGCCAAAGATCGACGAGACGCCTGTGAACGACCCGCAGCCCTATCGACGTCTTGCTGGTGTGGTTGTCGGTGATTCTGTGCTTGCCCTCGTCGTTATGGAGGACGGACGCACGGAGGTCATTCGACCAGGTCAGCAGATTCCGAACTCTGAGTGGAAGGTAGTCGCGATTGACGAAGAGTCGGCTGTATTGCGCCGAGCGGGCAACCGACTTCCCCGGCAAATCATCGTTCGATTAGAGAGTCCTCCGGCAGGATTTGCGCCCGCAAGTCCTAATGCCGGTGGTTTCCCGCCTGCCGGTGCACCTGGGATCCCTGGTGGCCCTGGTGGTCGACGCGGTGGTCCTCCGGGTGGTCAGCTCGGTGGCGGCGACAAGTAGTTCGACGTAAGTTTCAAAGATCGTGCAGAATAGGTAACTATAAGAGAGTTGGCACTTCTGAAGTTTCGGAGGTTCATTAAAATGAAGCAAAGTTTGAAGTTAGCACTTGGGATCGTCTTCGTGGGCACGCTGTTCGTGGCCATGCCCAGTCGAGCAATGGCACAGGACAACATCGGCGACAAGATCATCCCGTCGCTTGAGTACGAACAGGCTGATGTTCGCGAGGCCATCCGGGCCCTTTTCAAGAACATGGGCGTCTCGTATTCGGTGGCACCTGAAGTTGTGGGAACGATCACCGTCAGCCTGAAGAATGTGAGCTTCGATACTGCCCTTCAGAACATTCTCCGCCAGGTCAATGCGACCTACCGCGTGGAGGGTGGCGTCTACCAGATCATCCTGAAGGAAGTAGAGAACATCACGGACGGCGGCAATCAAGCAGTTCCGACTCAGGTTCCGGATGGCAAGGTCATTCGACGCATCAAGATTCGATCGGCTGATCCGGCCTACATTGCACTTCTGATTGGTGCAGACGGCGGAAGCAAGGATTTCTACTCGAGCCCTGAGATCACTCGCGTTCCCCAGTCGGGGGGCGGTGGTGGTGGCTTTGGTGGCGGCGGCGGCTTCGGCGGCGGCTCCCAGGGCGGCGGTTTCGGCGGTAGCAGCGGCGGCTTCGGGGGAGGCTCGCAAGGTGGCTTCGGCGGCGGTGGCGGCGGCTTTGGTGGCGGCGGCGGTCGAAGTGGCGGTGGCGGCGGATTTGGTGGCGGCGGCGGTCGCTAATTAGTTTCAAGAGGGTTTGGATGATGAAGATGCGTGTTAATAAGGCCTCGTTGGCAATGGTGGCATTGGTTGCCGTCTGCGCCTTTGCTCCGGTGTCGGTGGTGCTTGCGCAGACTGCCGACGTCCGGTTCGACGTGAATCTGAAGGATGCCGACATGGTTGCGGCAACTCGGATGCTGACCCAGCGAACTGGTCTCCAGTTTGTGATCGAGCCTAGCGATTTGCCTTACGGCCGGATCACTCTGAAGCTCGATTCAGTCTCTCCGGAAGATGCAATCAAGTACATCTGCCAGTCGGCCGGGGCCTATTTCCGTCGCGACGAAAAGGGTGTCTACATCATCGGGCGAACAAAGCCGGTCGAGGTAGCACCAGCTGAGGCTGCTCCCGCGCCCAAGGCTCCGAAGATCGCCAAGAAGCTCAAGGTGCTCAAGGCCAGCGGCCAAGACATCTACAATGCGATTGTTTTCGGTATGACCTACGACTCAAGGTCGACCTTTGCCGACATGAAGTCGTTCCTGGACAACCAGAACGCTCCGGCACAGGGAAGCTACGGAAGCCGTGCGAATCCGTACCAGGCCCCTTCGCAATCGTTCTACCCAATGGGTAGCCGACAGATTTCTTCCCCGCTAAGTCCTCGTGAGGCTGGCAACACGATTCTTCTTCCTGAAGAGTCGGCAGCCCAGCTTGGTGGACGCGGTGGCGGACAGGGCGGCGGTTTCGGTGGCGGCGGCCAGCAGGGCGGTTTCGGTGGCGGCGGTCAGCAAGGCGGCGGTGGATTCGGTGGCGGACAGGGCGCCGGTGGCAACATCCAGCTCACCCCAGGCACGGGCTTGATCCCGACGGGCATCGACTTCATCACGTACGACCCGGCTGACAATAGCCTTGTCGTCCGAGGCGATGAAGAGGCCATCAACCAGCTTCAGCAGTACATCAGCCTTTTCGACGTCGCTCCTCGACAGCTGACGATCAAGGTTGAGTTCATCACGACGACTGGCACCTTGGATAGATCGCTCGGTTTCGACTGGCTCTATCAGCGCGGAACGGTCCTGACCGGAAACCGACCTGGGTCATTTGCCCGCTCGGGAGACCCCGTCTTCTTGAACTATGCAACGGGCAACGTGACCACTCGTCTGCGAACGTTCCTTTCTGAGGGCAACGCGAAGGTTGTGACGGCCCCGATCATTCGGACCCTCAACAATCAGCTGGCCTTCGTTCAGAACGTCGTGACGACGACCATCTTCATCAACAACTCGACGATCACCAACGGTGGCACGGTTGTCAACACGCCCACGCCACTTCAGCTGACGGCTCAGACCTTCTTGGTCGTGACCCCACGAATCAACGAGGACAACACCGTCACGGTCGGCCTTGCACCGCAGATCCAAAACTTTGTGGGTGTCTCGACTGGTCCGGACGGACAGCAGATTCCGAACACTTCCCAGCAGCAGATCGGTGTTGTTGCTCGTGTGAAGAACGGAGAGACCATCGTCCTTGGCGGTATGACCAACAAGAGCGATGACTTCTCGGTCAACCGAATCCCGGTTCTCAGCGAACTGCCGATTGTCGGCCAGTTCTTCCGAGGAACTCGACGGTCGCGAACGAACAGCGAACTGCTGATCTTCGTGACGCCACAGGTTCTCGACGACGAAGACACGGGAATTGGCTAGAGCTAACGCTCAATCGAACGAACAAAGGGGTAGCGAGTTCTCGCTACCCCTTTGTCGTGGTATATCACTAGGTATGGAGCGGTCTTGGGTCCTGATTGGAATGATGGGCGCCGGGAAGTCAAGTGTGGGCCGGGCGCTGAGCCAAATCACCGGTCGCGAATTTCGCGATACGGACCAGCTTCTTGAGAACCGACTCGGACGGACCATCCCCCAGATCTTTCAAGTCTACGGCGAGAGTGCATTCCGGGACCATGAAACGGCCGTGCTCCGCTCGCTGGAGCCAGATGGCTCGATCCTCGCAACCGGGGGCGGGATCGTCTTGCGGGATGAAAACTGGGACGAACTCCGACGCCTCGGAATCACCATTTACTTGAGCGCGACCATCGATTCACTGAAGCTGCGCCTCGAAAAGTCTAAGCGGAAACGGCCCCTTCTTGAGAGTGACGACTGGGAGGAGAGACTTGAGGCAATCTTGAGCAGACGGACGGAACTCTACCAGCGTGCCGAGATCACCATCTCCGCCGACGATGGCGATACTCAGGGCGTGGCGGAGCGGGTACTCGACGCTATTCGGGGGCTCGCTTGACCATCCGCCATCGCTTGGGGGAGTACGAGATCCTCGACAGGTGTCCCTCCCAAATCCTAGAGGAGATTCCGGACGATGCGATCATCCTTACGGATGAACACGTCACCCTCCAATGGAGTCACGCGCTGTCCGGACGACCGCAGATCGTTCTCCCTGCAGGGGAGGCATCAAAATCCCTCGCCACCTTCGGCGAATGCTTAGAGAAGATGGCGGGCCTTGGGGCGTCCCGGAGGACTCACCTTGTTGCGGTCGGCGGCGGGGTGATCGGAGATCTCGGTGGGTTTCTGGCGGCAACATACATGCGAGGAATCCCATTTATCCAAGTGCCGACCACCCTGCTGGCCATGGTGGATAGTTCGGTTGGCGGGAAGGTTGGTATCGACCTGGCCGCAGGAAAGAACCTTGCCGGTGCCTTTTGGCCACCAGCCAAGGTGATCCTCGTCGAGGAAACCCTGAGCACGCTTCCGCCCCGACAATGGACCAACGGCATGGCCGAGGTTTGGAAGTATGGCTTCATCATGGACCTCGAGCTTCTTGAGCTGCTCCAGAGCCCTTGGGAAAAGACGGCTATCATCCAGCGATGCATACGCCTCAAACAGCAAGTCGTCGAAGCCGACGAGTTCGAGACCCTGGGAATCCGGGCTAGCCTCAACTTTGGACATACGATCGGTCACGCTATCGAGCGGATAACCGGCTATGGACCCATTCTCCACGGCGAGGCAATCGCAATTGGCATGGTCGCCGAGGCTACGCTTGGCGAGCGGATAGGCTTCACAGAGCCGGGAACTGCCGACCAGATCCGAACATTCCTAGCAAAGGAGGGCCTGCCTACTTGGTCGCCGATCCTGCGCGAAGCAGACTGGCTTCTCGACGCCATGAAGACGGACAAGAAGGCGACGAAGGGCTCCCTAGCATTCAGCCTACTGCCACAGCTCGGACACTGTAAACTCGTGAAGGACGTGGACATCGCGGCGATTCGAGAGGTTTTGGAGGCGGCATGAAACTACTCAGGTTTATCTTATCGGTCGTTTCTGTGCTCCTCCTTGGCGGGGGCTACCTGGCGAGCCAATTTATGGCTCTGCAAGGTCGGGGAAGCGAGTATGCGCAGAAAGTGGATCAAAGCTCAATCATCCAACTCTCGCTTTTGCTGCTCGTGGCCGCGATTCTCCTCGCCTTCGTTCCAGATCGAGGAGAGGAACCTGAGCCGTGATCGGCTTAGTCCTCAAGTCGAGGTATGAACTAACGACTCTCCTTAGCGAGGGGCCCATCTTCGGGGTTTATCAAGCGCGAGATCGAAGTGGCGGCCGAGAAGTCTGTATTCGGCTCATAAAGAAGCCTTACGATCAAAACTCGGAGTTCCTCGACAGCCTGTTGAGAGCTATCCGACGCGCAGGTGCCGCTCAGCACCCGGGTCTGGAAGCAGTTTACGACATCGAACACGACGGGAAAGAAGCCTTCGTGGTCGGCGATCTTTCGTCTGGGCAATCACTGGCGGATCGCATCCGGAAGCTGGCTCCATTCTCTGTGCCCGTCTCGATCTCGACGACCATCGCACTCCTCGAAGCTCTCGAAGCACTCCATCGCGCCGGAATCGCGCACGGTGACGTTCGACCGCAGAACATCGCTGTCCGAACAGACGGCCAAGTCCGCCTGCAATTGGCGGGCATCTGGGAGGCCTACGGGTTCAGCCCCATGGCAGTGACCCACGTCCACAGTCTCATGGCCCCCTACTTGGCCCCAGAGGTCTCGGCGGGGGCAGACCCGTCGCCGGCCAGCGACATCTACTCGGTGGGCGTTTTGCTCTATCAGTTAGTCACCGGGCGTCAGCCCTACAAGGGATCGAGTCCTGCTGACTATGCTGCCATGCACGTGGCCGAGCCGACGCCAAACCCCAGGACCATCAACCCCTCCGTACCCGCCGTGTTGGGTGAGATTGTTATGAAAGCTATGTCCAAAGGCGAGGATGGGCGCTACGGTACGGCTAGCGAACTCCTCAAGGACCTGCGCGCGCTTCAGGATGCGCTTCGATTTGGTCGTACGCTCGCTTGGCCCATCGGCACCCTCCCGGGTGCGACCCCAGCAAAGGACCCTCAACCTGTCGCACCCCGGATGTCCGCGATTCGGGACGACGCAGACTATGCAATGAGAAGTCGAAAGAGGCAAGAACGAGACGTTCCCCTGTGGCTCATGTTGACCATCGCCTTCTTTGGCGTTGTAGTGGTCTCGCTATTGGGCGCCTGGATGGTGCAAAACCTCAACCGTCCGCGCCTGGTTACGGTACCGAACATCCGGGGGCTCTCCTTGCCAGAGGCAAGAAGAATGGCCGAAGGAATGAAGCTTCAGCTTCGAATCTCTTCGACACGCGAAAATGATGAGCAGGTACCGTCCGACCATGTCCTTGGTGTGGAACCTAGCATCGGGGATAAAGTTCGAGAGGGCGGAACCCTTATGGTCCGGCTCAGTGCGGGAAGCCGATTCGTGGAGGTCCCAGACCTTCAGGGCCTGACGGCGGACCGGGCAAAATCGGCTCTGGGAGCATTGGACCTCAAGTTGGACGAGCCTATCGAGAAAGTCTACGATCCGGAGGCCGCGACCGATACAGTCGTCGAGCAAGACCCGCCGACGAAGTCGAAAGTTGAACGACAATCCCGAGTCAAGGTCAAAGTTAACTCTGGAGTTGCACCTCCGCCAAGCGTTTTTGGGTCAGCCGACGCTCAGAAGTACTCGATCAAGCTCAGCATCTCGGATCGCGATGGGGAAGTGGAAGTTCGGGTGGACATGGTGGATGAACGCGAATCCAAGACGATATACACGGCGATGCACCAGAACGGAGACGAATTTGAAGTGAGTGCAACTGGTCAGGGTGCAGAAGTCACCTTCAAAGTGTTCTACAACGGCGAACTCGTACGCGAAATCAAGCGTCGGCCAGAGGCAGAAACCCCATGAAACCCGACATTGCCCCCTCGATCCTGTCCTTCCCCGTCCTTGGCCTCGCTGCTACACTACGGGAGTTTGAGGCGGCAGGAGCCGATTGGTTGCACCTCGACGTCATGGATGGGCAGTTTGTGCCGTCAATCACCTTTGGGGCCGCCCTTACGAAGGAGCTGAAAGGCCAGTGCCAGTTGCGCTTCGAAGCCCACCTGATGACCGAAACTCCAGATGCTCACTTTGAGGCGTTCCGCGAGGCGGGATGCGAGCGGATCATCTTCCACACAGAAGCGACGGCCCATGCCCACCGTCATTGCCAGACGCTGCGACAAGCGGGCGTTCAGGCCGGGATTGCGATCAATCCAGGCACGCCTGCAGACGTGGTCGCTCCTCTGCTGGACGTGGTCGACCTGGTGCTGGTCATGACAGTGAACCCCGGTTGGGGTGGGCAGAAGTTCATTGCCGCCGCCCTCAAGAAGGTCGAACAGATTCGTGCTTGGGCACCAGCCGTCGACATCGAAGTCGATGGTGGCGTGGACCCGGGAACGATCCGGTCGGCGTGGGATGCAGGCGCAAACGTCTTCGTGGTGGGGAGCTACCTCACCAGGGTTTCCATCGGTGAGGGCATCCCCAGGCTGAAACAGATATGCGACTGAAAATTGCAACGACGGCGTTCCTCATCTTGGGCCTGACGATGCTGGCGGGATGGGCTTGGATCCTGCCACGCCCACCAAAGGGCTCCTCACGTGTGGCCGTGCGCGAGTACACCCTTCGGTCGTCGATCTATCTCACCATCCTGATGGGCTCGCTTCTTGGTGCTGGAGCGGGCGCGTTCGTCATAGGTCGGCGGGCCAAGCAGGAGTTCCTTGAAGAATCGAAGCGAAACTTTGACGCCTTGGTGGAAGGGACTCTGGCCGACCACCGTCGGGAGCCTGAGGCTTGATTGACGACGTGGGTGCGATGCGTCGGGCGATCAAGCTCTCTCGTCGCGGGTTTCCCGCTCCAAACCCCCACGTCGGCTGCGTCCTGGTTAGGGATGGTGAGATCATCGGCGAGGGCTTCCACAAATTTGCGGGCGCGCCACACGCCGAGGCCATGGCACTTGCTTCGGCGAAGCTTAGTGTCGCGGGCGCGACTGCGTTCGTCACGCTTGAGCCCTGCAACCACTTTGGGCGCACCCCGCCCTGCTCCCAAGCCCTGATCGAGGCAGGGGTGGCACGGGTAGTCATCGCTTGTCCGGACCCGAACCCCCGGGCCTCGGGTGGCGCGAACGCTTTGCGAGAAGCGGGAATTGATGTCGAAGTTGGCCTCTTGCGGGACGAGGCAGAGGCGGCCAACCACCGATTCCTGTTCGCATTTCGGCACGGGCGCCCGTGGGTCGTGGTGAAAGCAGGGGCCTCGCTAGACGGAAGAATTGCGCTCCCAAGCGGAGAAAGCAAGTGGATTACGAGCGAAGCGTCTCGCGCTCAAGGCCATCGTTTGCGCGCTGAGATGGGTGCGGTAGTAGTCGGACGCCAGACAGTGGAAGCCGATGATCCCCTGCTCACTGCGAGAATCCCTGGCGTCGTGAACCAGCCCCTCCGGATTGTCCTTGATCCGTCTGGGCGTCTCGACACGCAGTGCCGCGTCTTCAACGATGCGGCCGAAACAATCTGGGTGGTCCGGGCGGCGACCCGGCCCAACCAGTTCGAGTTGCCCGACATGTCGCTACCGAAACTGATGGCCCACCTGCGTCAGCGCGGGGTTATCTCGCTGCTCGTCGAAGGGGGCGGCACGACCATTGGCCACTTCTTTGCCAATGGACTCGTGGACGAGGTTGCTTTGTTCCTGGGCCCGAGAGTCCTTGGAGAAGGCTCGTCTTGGGTCAACGCTTGTATAGGCGCGAATCTCAAGGAAGTACCCGAACTTGAAATCGACTCGTGCCGCAAAAGTGGGGACGATGTTTGGATTCGAGCTCGGGTTCGCCGGAACTAGGAACTTTGCGGCTCGACGTTAGTCTCGCTGAGGCTGAGCCACTCGCGCAACTGCTTGGGAATCGTGATGGCCTTTCGCTCGTGACCCATCATCACGTGCCAGGTGTAGCCCTCGGTGGTTACCGCGCCCGTCGACTCATTGATGATCTGGTAATCGAACCGGAGGGCGGCTCGCTTGACCTCGCTGACCCAGACCTTCACTTGGATCCAATCGTCGTACTTCACCTCGGCCTTGTACCGCAGGTGCGCCTCCACAACGGGCAGGAAGTAGCCCAGCTCTTCCATCTGCTTGTAGGTGAATCCCCGGACCCGACACCAAAGCCCACGCGCTTGCTCAAACCAGAACAGATAGTTTGCGTAGTAGGCGTGACCCATCTGGTCGGTCTCTCCGTACCGCACCTGGATTCTTTCCGTCGAGATAGACAGCATCACCCCTATTGTATTCCCATCCGGCCACTTGGCATCAAGATTTCAACGTCGAAATGAAGCCCAGGCCCGAACTGCCGTGCCGGGTTGATCGGCAAAGACGCCATCGATTCCGGCGGCGAAAAATCGGTCGTACTCCACCAACGGGCGTCCTCTCAGGTCAGGTGCGAGGAAGAAGTCTTCATCGCGGAAGGTCCAGGCATGAACTTTGAGGCCAACCTTGTGCGCATTAGCGATAAGGGAAGTCGCCTTGCCGGTCACATCGACGGCGAGCACCTTGGCCACACCCACGCCGTCGGCATACTTCGCAATAGCGGCCAAGCCCGGCTCGGAAACCAATTCTTTGGTCGTCAAGCCCGGCTGGTCAGCGGGCGATTCGCCACTATCGATCAACTGAATAAGCGAGAGTTTCGTGCGCGATCGCAGCCATTTCAGGTTGCCGACCTCGAACGATTGGATATAGATCCAGTCGGACTTCTTGCCGTAGCCGTGCTTGGCGAGAACCTTCAGTAATGGTGGTTCTAGCGGCAGGCCCACCTTTTGGAAGTAGCTCGGGTGCTTGGTTTCGGGGTAGACCCCCACTGGTCGCCCGCGCTTCTTCTCTTCGGATCTCGCAAAGGCAAGGACCTCATCGAAGCTGGGCACTTGAAACTGGCCATCGAAACGCGTGTTGTCTTTTCGGATCTGAGGTAGACGCTCCTTAGCGCGCAGGGTCTTGATCTCCGCAAACGTGAAGTCCTCGCTGAACCACCCCGTGGTCGGAACGCCATCAATTGTCTTGGAGCGCTTTCGGTCGGCAAATTCCGGCTTCGAGGCGACGTCGGTGGTTCCCGAAATCTCATTCTCGTGCCGGGCGATGAGAACGCCATCTTTCGTGATGACCAGGTCTGGCTCGATGAAGTCCGCACCAATGTCCAGCGCGACTCGATACGCTTCGAGCGTGTGTTCTGGCCGTAGCGCGCTCGCGCCCCGGTGGCCGATGATGATGGGCCGATCTGGAAGTACCATTGTCACCGCAAGAAGGAACGTGAGCATCATACAAGCATACGCTCGCGAAGCAAGGAATTGGGCATACCAAAAATGAAACGACCCGCCCAGTTGGGCGGGTCATAGGTTCCAGAGCCGGGTAGAAACTTACTTGCGCCGTCGCTTCATGAACA